>DBVK01000008.1 GCA_002308135.1 Bacteroidales bacterium UBA1266 | reverse complement strand
CAGCCGCAGATGGAGACCGAAATGCGGCAGCAGGCCAAAGTGAAGGCCGATACGGAAGCCATACAGGTGTTTGCAGAAAATGTCCGGCAGCTGCTGCTCGCGCCTCCTTTGGGCGAGAAAGTGGTGATGGGCATAGACCCCGGTTTCCGCACGGGATGCAAAGTGGTGGTGCTTGGAAGGCAGGGGAACCTGCTGGAACATACAGCGATATTTCCGCATCCGCCGGTTACGGATGTGCATCAGGCCAATGCGACGGTGCGGGATTTGGCGAAACGCTATGGCGTGGAGGCGATTGCCATCGGCAACGGCACCGCCGGACGGGAGACCGAACAATTTGTCCGTCATGTGGATTTTGAGCGCACGCCCATCATTGTCATGGTGAATGAGAATGGTGCCTCGGTGTATTCTGCATCCGAAATCGCCAGAAAAGAGTTTCCGGACCAGGACATTACGGTGCGTGGGGCCGTTTCCATAGGCCGCCGCCTGATGGACCCCTTGGCCGAGCTGATTAAAATAGACCCCAAATCCATTGGCGTGGGGCAGTACCAGCACGATGTGAACCAGAAAAAACTGGCGGACTGCCTGGATGAGACGGTTTCCTCTTGCGTGGATGCCGTTGGCGTGGAGCTGAACACAGCCAGCCGGGAGCTGCTTTCCCACGTTTCCGGTATCGGTCCTGCCCTGGCCGACAATATTGTACAGTACAGGGTGGAGCATGGCGGCTTCCGTTCGAAGCGCGAATTGCTGAAGGTGAGACGCCTCGGAGAGAAAGCGTTTGAGCAGGCGGCGGGTTTCATTCGGGTGAGAGCTTCTGAAAACCCCTTGGATCATAGTGCGGTTCATCCGGAGAGCTATGCTGTGGTGGAGCGCATGGCCGCGTCCCTGCATTGCCAGATCGCCGATCTGATTGCTGACGAAAACCTGAGAAAACAGTTGCGCATACAGGATTTTGTCACGCCCCAATGCGGTATCCCCACCTTGACGGACATCATGAAGGAATTGTCCAAGCCGGGTCGGGATCCGCGCGACACCTTTGATTTGTTCGCCTTTGACAATCAAGTGAGTGATATTTCCGATCTGCAGGTGGGCATGGAGCTGAAAGGGGTGGTGGTCAACATTGCCGCCTTCGGATGCTTTGTGGATATTGGCGTGCATCAGGACGGATTGGTGCACATCAGCCAAATGTCCAAACGCCGTATCGCCAAGCCGGGGGATGTGGTCCGACTGAACCAGAAAGTCACCGTGAGAGTAATCGGTGTGGATGTGGCGCGCAAGCGCATATCCCTCTCTATGATAATATAATGTAATTGAAAACCGAAAAACCATGAACAAGCAAGCATTGACGAGGCTTATCCGTCAGAAAAAAAGTTTCCTCTGCGTGGGGTTGGACACCGATTTGGCCAAAGTGCCTGAATTTCTGCTGCAAGAGGAAGACCCGATTTTTTGTTTCAACAAGGCGATTATTGACGCCACGTTGCCGTATACGGTGGCTTACAAGCCCAATCTGGCTTTTTACGAGACCTACGGGTGGAAGGGGCTGCGCAGTCTGGAAAAAACCTTGGCCTATCTGCGAAGCCTTGATTCGGAGGTGTTTGTGATTGCAGACGCCAAACGCGGTGATATCGGCAATACTTCGACCCGTTATGCCCAGGCATTCTTCGGTCCGGAGGATCCGGCCCTGCGTTTTGACGCTGTCACGGTGGCTCCGTATATGGGGGAGGACAGCGTGAAGCCCTTCCTGGGGTTTGAAAACGCTTGGGTGGTCTTGCTGGCCCTGACTTCCAACAAGGGGTCGGACGATTTCCAACTCCTGGATTGCGGCGGCATGCGGCTGTTCGAGAAAGTGCTGCAGACTTCCAAACAATGGGGTGACGATGGGAACATGATGTATGTGGTCGGTGCGACCAAGGCGGAAATGCTGGCGGACATACGGCGCATCGTTCCGGACCATTTTCTGCTGATTCCCGGTGTGGGTGCGCAGGGCGGAAGCCTGGAGGCCGTTATCCGTTACGGCATGAACAAGGATGTGGGCTTGCTTGTCAATTCGTCAAGGGGAATCATTTACGCCTCCAAAGGGGAGGATTTCGCCGAACGCGCCGCAGCGGAGGCGCGGGCGATACAGCAGGAGATGGCACGCCATTTGTAAGGGTTTTTCGAAAAAAAAATCGAAAAAAAATCGAAAAAACCGTCAAAAACATCCTTTTTTTCACAAAGGGATGTTTATTTTGTTTATTTTTGCGGAAATTTTCGTGTAAAAACCGGAATCATTTTTTCACGTTCTACCTTTCCGGTTTTCTTGAAATAATGGAAATAATTGTTTAACCTTAAAATGTAATGTTTATGAGGCAATTTTACAAATGGATGGCGAAAGCGTCCCTATTGCTTTCGTTGTTGCTGATTTCCGCTCCGCGCGGACTTCATGCGCAAGCCACCTACCTGGCCAACGAGTCCTTCAAGGCGTCGTTGCCGTCAGGCTGGAGTGTGCAGCCGGTTTCCACGACTGCTTTGCCCACATGGGAGTCAAGCACCCAAGTGGCGACAAGCGGCCATTATTCCATGCGTGGGCACACGCCCTACAACACGGGTGACTCCGTGGAGTTGGTATCCCCGTTCTACGATTGTACCAACTACAAGTATGTCGTTCTGAAATTCAGTCATATTTGTAAGATTCTGCAAAGTGATATATGTCAGGTGATGTACCAGGAGCAGGGCTTGGGCGGCTATTACCGCTGGAAAGAGCTCCCTGTGGACGCTTATAAGGGCAAGTCTTTGACTTACCGTGAAAAAAAACTGTTTAACCACACTTCCTACACAGAATGGATGCCGACGGACACCTATGCGCTCGCACAGAACGGATGGTGGAAGGAGGAGTCCTTTGATTTGAGCAATTATGCAAGCTATACGAAAATCCGTTTCAAATTTGTCATACGCAAGGGCAATTTCTTCGGATCCTATGCGGCGGACGGTTGGTTCGTCGATGATTTCCAGCTGATGGCATCCCAGGTGGCTATCGCCCCTCCGGTGGTGGACATCACTTCTTCTTATGCGGAGGTCCTCTATTACACGGGTCCCTTTACCATTAACGCGAAAGTGGCCACACGGACAGAGGCTCCCATTGTGCGCCCGTGGCTATGCTGGACCGCTACCCTGAACAACGTGACCACCACCGACTCTGTCCGCATGACGGACCGGGACGGCGGAGACTCCCTGTGGACAGCGGAGATTCCCCAACATGAATACGAATCCGTGATCAATTATTATATTGTAGGTAGGGATTCGGCCGGCAACTCTTCCCGTGATGCCGGTGGCTTCTCCTTGAAATACAAGGGCGGCGTCAGTGATTCCAACTCCGTTGCGATGGACGATTACATTTCTCCCTTGGAGAGCACGGTGGCCGGCACGCAACCGGTGCTGGTCTCTATCCGCAACATAGGTCTGGCCCGTCTGAGGTCGGTGAACATCGGATGGAGTGTCAATGGCGTGATCCAAACGCCTAAGGCCTGGACCGGCAATCTGCCTTGCGATTTCACGGAAACCGTGAACATCGGAACCTATACCCAACGGCTGGACCGTTACGACACCTTGAAGGCCTGGGTCTACAAGCCGAACAATGTGACGGATCCCCTGTGGAAAGACGACACCATGGAATGGATTGTCTACGGATGTGACAGCTCCATGCACGGTGTGTACACCGTTGGTGCGGGAAAGGATTTTGCCAGCTTGGAAGAAGCCCTTTTCATTCTGAGCACTTGCGGCGCCGGTGGCGATGTGGAGTTCCAGCTGGCTTCCGGAGAGTACAACAGAAATTTGGATTTTTACAACTTTGGCGCGCAGATGGGCAAGTACCGCCTGACGATTTCCTCTATCGCGGGACATGCCGACTCTGTGGTCTTCCTCCCGGCGAAAGGCGTGGTGGTGACCTTGTCCAATGCGAACCACCTGCGGTTTGAAAACCTGACCTTTTCCGCAGCAAATGCCGCCAGCTATGTGGTGAATTTCACCTCTATGTGCGATGATGTGGAATTCCGCCATTGCCACCTGAGGGGATACATTTCCTCCAGCACGGGGGCGGAGCATTCGGTCATCTATTCCGCCAAAACGAGCGTGAACGATGTCCGCTTCATCGGCAACCATATAGAGTACGGTAGCTACGGAATCTACATGAACGGCATGTCGGCGACGGATCCCAACACCCACATCCTGTTTGACAGCAACCTGATTGAGCGGAGCTACTATTATCCTCTCTATGTCTACTACACGGAGATGGATTTCCTGCACAACACGTTGGTGGAAGGGGAAAACGTCTACACGTATTTTTATGGCGCCACCTTCTACTACTCGCATAACACCCGCGTCGACGCCAACCGCATCTACGGTTTCGGGGCGGCCCAGTACAAGTACGGCTTCCGTTTCTATTATTGCGACAGTACCATGCTGGTCTGCAACAATGAGGTTGTCCTGAAAAACGCAACGGGTGCCAGCTATGCGTATCAAGACTATTATCCCTATGGTTTGCAGGTGATTAACAACAGCGCTTACCTGACAGGCAGTAGTAACAGCACTTTTTACGGATACTATTTGTATAATACCGCTAACACTTATTGGGGCGTTATCCGTAACAACAACATTGTAATTGATTCCGTGTATCCGGGAACGGCCTATCCGCTCTATGTGGGTTATTCGCAATACGTGAACCGGTTCGACATTGACTACAACAACTGGGCTTCCAAGAACAACATGGCCAATGTGGGCTCGGTGATTTCAAGCCCTGCGGCCTTTACGGCTGCGGTGCCTTCGGCGCTTCATGAGACGAACATCTATCCTGNNTCTGCCGTCATCCGGAACTTGCAGATGGCTTCCTACAACCAGTTGAAATGCCCTGCCTATCCGGGTGTGACTTCGGATGTGGACGGTGCCATGCGTCTGGTGGTGACGGGCCGCGGATGCTACACTTCTTCGGCAGATTCCGCAAATGCCGCGCTGATGGCTTTGCTGGGCTGGCCGGAAAGCGGACAAGGCGGTGACACGCTGACTCCTTCGGTGGTGCTGCAAAACGGCGGTATCCTTCCGCTTCGCTCAGTGACCATCGGTTGGGAGGTGAACGGTATCCGTCAACCTGACGTAAAATGGACTGGAAATTTGCAAATTGGTGAGACAGATACAGTTATACTTGGTCGCTTCGTCGCTTTGGGAGGCTACAACAACATCGTGGCCTATGTGGTTTCCCTCGGCAACAACATGATTGACTCCGAGTCCGCTGACGATACAATCAGTGCCAGCCATTTCTCCTGCGCTGCGGCCTTGACCGGCACCTTTACCATCGGTGACACGGGTTATTTCAAGTCCCTGGATGAAGCGCTCCAGATTTTGGGATTCTGCGGTTTGGGCGGTCCTGTGACCCTTGCCTACCTGCCGGGAACCTATTACCAGAATTCCACTATCGGGTGGATTAACGGTATGAGCGCGGCCAACACGCTGACCATCACTTCCTACCTGCATGACAGCAGCAGTGTGCTGCTGGTTCGTGAGGACGATTGCATGAGCAATCTGGCGGCGATTATGATCAATGGCGCTTCCTACGTGGAGATTTGTGATCTGGGCCTGACGGGCCAGAACCCGAACTACCAAAGCTATGCCTACAGCCGTGGCATCATGGTTACGGGCAACAGTTCGCATATCAACATCCACAACTGCCATCTGTGGGTGCCCAAATCCTTTAGCCAAGCTGTTACGGGTACGGCCCATGGTGCGGTGTACCTGTATGGAAACGGTGTGAAGGATGTGCGTCTCCACCACAACCTGATGGAAGGCGGCTCTCTCGGCGTGTATGTGTACGGTTCCGATGCAACGGCGCGTATCGCCCGTATCGAAATCGACAGCAACCTCATCGACAGCGTCGACTACAGTGCGGTGTACATGTACTATGCGGACTCCGTGTTTGTGCACCACAACATGGTGAAACAGCGTCGGGGCAACTTCACCTTAGCCAACATGTATGCAATATATGCCTACTACTCCAATGCGAACGTGGAAGGCAACATCTTTGATGTGGCTTCCCTCTACATGGGCTTCTACACCTCCTATTTCGGAGACGTGACCAACGGCTACCGCCGCATTGTGAACAACGAATACCGGGCCACTTGCAGCACCTCCGGAGGCTACGGCCTTTACCTTGCCAATGCCTCCACGGCTTTGGTATACCACAACACCTTCCGTCTGAAGGACATCGCTCCGTCTCAGTATGGTGTGTATTTCGCTTCGAGCAATGTGTACGATATAGATATCCAAAACAATATCTTCTACATGGCCAATCCTGCCGTCAATAGTTATCCGGTATATGTGCCGGGGGTGAATTATTTAGCCAATAATGTGAACATCAATAACAACTGTTATTATAACGCTTTTACGGCCAATCCCAATGTGGGATATGCCGGAAAAGCCGTTACGGCCATGTCGGAGTGGAGAAGCCTGGTTGCTTCGGATAGAGCTTCCCGTTTTGTGCGTCCGAGTTTTGTCAATTCGGATGTGGATTTGCACCTGCTGGACACAGTGGGAGTCACTTTCCCTGTCATTGCTTCGGTTCCGACCGACATCCGCGGCGTGCTGCGTGATACGGCGGTTGCCGTGGCGGGCGCCTGGCAGGTGGAGTTCCACGCTTTGGATTTGGCGTTGAAAGAAATTATCAGCCCCGCTTCGTCCGAGGCGACGATGAGTCAGGTTCCGGTGAAAGTGGTGATCCGGAATGTGGGAACGGGCAACATCACTTCCGCCAAAATCGCTTACCGTATTAACAATTCCACTGCTGTCACCTATTCGTGGACAGGGCTGCTGAAACCATATGAGGATGATACAGTGACCATAGGCAACCTTTCCCCGCTTTCGGGAGTCAACGACTTCATGGCGTATGTGTTTTCCCCAAATGGCGGACAGGATGCGGACTGGCGTAATGATACAATGAAGATGACCCTGTTCGGCTGTGATTCTGCAATGAGCGGTGTGTACAATATCGGTGGGGACAATGCCCGTTTCGCCAATATCAAGGATGCGCTTGCCGCTCTGGTGGCTTGCGGCGTGAACGGTCCTGTGGAAATGCGGATAGCCACCGGAAGGTATAGCGGATTCACTGTTGCCGGGAATATCCCGGGAGCTAGCGAAACCAATGTGGTGACATTCACTTCCTTGGCCAATAACCGCGACAGTGTGGTATTCTCCGATATGAGTTCGGTGAAGGTGAGCCGGACCTCCCACCTGGTGTTTGAAGAACTTTCGTTTAACGGACAAGTGATTGGTGTGGAGTTGGAAGGCACGGTGAAGAATGTGCTGTTCCATCATTGCTACATTGCCGCTCCCATAGCTTCCCATAGCTCCTATAGGGCGGTGAGTTACCAGGGTACCAGCGGGAGCACTGAAATGCTGGACGATGTGCGCTTTGTAAGCAATGTGATCAATGGAGGCTATTACGGCATGTATCTGTACTATACCCGCGGTGACGCCAATGCGTTGGATTCGGGGGTCGGTGTGACCATCGACAGCAACATTCTGCGCAACTCGTATTACAATGCCGTGTACGCCTACTATTACGGGCTGTATAAGAGCTTCTCGCATAATACGATAACCAATTATTCGGGAGCTTCCACCTATTATGGCCTGTATAGCTACTACAGCCGTTGGGAAAATATCGATGGCAACCGCATCTACCTCAACAATGCGTCAATGGCCTACGGCATGTACTTGTACTACCAGAACTACAACAGTAAGACAGACACCATGATGGTGACGAACAACGAGGTGGTGATTACAAATGGCGGAAGCAACAAGTACGGTGTCTACCTGTACTATCCTTACGGCCCCATCACACTCGCCCACAACTCTGTGTTCACCAATTCGACCATTACGAGCTACGGCATGTACCTGTACAACACCCAGACTGCCTACGCGCCGCGTATCTATAACAACATGCTGGTCAATGGCAACAACTCGGGTTATCCTTTGTACATTGCATCGGCCACTTACATTACGCCGGCCTACCATCTGATGGATTATAACAACTATGTCAGCGGCGGATCCTACCTGGCTTACCTCGGATCGGCCAAGAACACCTTGGCGGCCATCAAATCGGCCAATGTGCTGAATAACCAGCATTCGGTTTCCGTCAAGCCGGTGTGGAACAACAATACGAATTTACGTCTGAACAATCCCAAGTCCTTCTGGGCTCCTGCCATCTATGGAGTGGATTCCGACATTGACGGGGCGGCCCGTTTCGAACAGACCACAATCGGTTGCTACAGCACTGCTCCGGATTCCAACGATGCGTCCCTGATTGCCATTGACGGACTTACCCGGCTGACCGCCGGAAACTCCGGCCCGATTTCAGTGGTTATCCAGAACAAGGGCCTCAAGGACATGGACTCCGCTGTCATTACGATGATGGTGGACAATGTGATGCAGCCTGCAGTGCAGTACAAACCGGCCAGACCGTTGGCTTACGGCCAGTCGGATACGGTGCTCATGGGCTACTTCTCCCTGTTGGAAGGCACCCACACCATTGTGGCTTGGGTGGATATGACGGGTGACGGCAACAAAAGCAACGACACAACCAGCGTAAGCGGAAAGGTCTGCAGCAAAGTGGTTTCCGGAACCTATGTGATCGGATCTTCGCCCAATGCGGACTATACTTTTGCCAACTTGAACACGCTGTTCAACGAAATGAAGGGTTCGAACGGCTCTTGCGGTGTGGTGGGTGATGTGACTTTGGCTTTTGAGAGTGGCACGTATACCAGTACAGCCACTTCTGCCATCTCCTTGAGCGACATAGCAGACGCTATGGGTGACCACCACTTGACACTGACATCTGTAGCAGGCAATAAGGACAGTGTAACCATCTCCGGTTCAGGTACGCAAGTGATTTTGGTAGGCGCTGCCAACAAGAACATCACCATAAAGCATCTGACCTTAGTGAACACGTCCACTTCCTCTTCAAGGTACGTTATCTACCTGACTAACGGATGCAGTGGTATTGATGTCCAGCACAATGAGCTGTACATGGATACAACGAAGTCAACAACTAATTATTTGATTTATAATCCTTCCAATGGAGTTTTGTCCAATCTTCGTATTGTTGGCAATCATCTGGTTGGCGGGTATTACGGAATCTATTTGTACGGTAGCGGTAGCAGTACGTTCAATGAGAACGTAGTGGTTGACAGCAATGAAATCTACTGCCAGATGGTGTATACCACATACAGTTATTACACGCAGTACAAGAGTTTCTCGCATAACAACATTCGCGTCCGGACCAAAAACGGCACCAACCTGTGGTACGGTATGAATATGAATTACTGCAATGCTGGCAGCATTATCGGCAACCGCATAGACGCCACACGGGGCGGAACCAGCATCGCCTACCAGACGTATCCCATGTACTTGAACTATTTGAACTACTACAATGTGACCTATCCCGCTTTGGTGGCGAACAACACGATGAAGTGCTATCTGTCGACCTCCAACACCTCCGCTTACTATGCTGTGTATACCCAGAACAACCGGATGAACTTCTACCACAACACCGTGTATATGACGGGTGGTATGGGAGCCGCGTTCAGAGGCAATTCCAGCAGCCCCTATGTCTCTGAGTTGAAAGGCAATGTTTTCGTGGTTTCGAGTGCACAGCAGGCCTTCGTCAACGACTATACGACGAACATGAGCGGATTCGTCCTGGATTACAACAACTATTACAACAATGGCGGAAGCGTGCTCGCCAAGGTGCAGGGATTTGATTGCAAGAATCTGGCCGATTTGCGGATGTATGGAGGCATGGATGCCCATAGCGTCAGCACGAAGCCGGATTTCCCGAACCTTGCGCATGACCTGAGCATCAAGTGCAAGGGCGATCTCGTGATGCCGCGTCTGAAAGACGTGCAGGTGGACATCAACAATGATGCCCGTGGAGAGGTTACCCTCATGGGCGCCTACGAGGATGAGCTGACCATCCGATTGGATGCCATGCTTTCGGACTTCGCTGATGTGAAGATGACCGCTGCCTCTTCGCCAGTGAGTGTGATTTTGGGCAACAAAGGTTTGGATACCCTGCGCACCGCTGTCATCAACTGGGAATTCAATGGTGTGGCACAGACCCCGGTCAATTGGACGGGCAAGTTAGCCTTGGGTGAAATCGAGAAAGTGTCTTTGGGCAACATCACGCCGCTCATTGACAAGATTAACCGCCTGAAAGCCTGGGTGAGCCAGCCGAACGGCGGCACCGACAGCGATCATTTCAACGACACCATTTCGTATGAAGAGTATGTCTGTAGCAGTGTGTTGGCCGCCGGTACCTATACGGTGGGCGGAAGCAATCCGGACTTCGCAGATTTGGATGAACTGACCGCCGCTTTGTATACCTGCGGAATTTCAGGGCCTGTCGTGATACGTTTCCGTCAGGGAACCTACGGTACCTTGAACCTGCTTGGTGAAATCCCCGGCGCAAGCGCTTCCCGCACGGTCACCTTCCTTCCTGAAAGGGGAACGGTTGTCCTTGACGGTGGTTCCAAAGCGGCGGGTGCGGTGCTTTACGGCGTGTCCCATGTGCGTTTCCGCAACCTGACTTTCGGTAACACTTCCAACGGTCTGATGGGTATCCGCATGGCCGCCGGCTGTTCCGATGTGATTATCCGCGAGTGCAACATCTACGCCAACAAGACAGCGACCTCCAGCACTTATAGCGCTTTCCGTTACGATGGTACTAGAGGCTCCACCACCTATCCGGTCGATGTCCGTATCGTCGCCAACAACATTACCGGAGGATACCACAACATGTATCTGTATTACATGTGCGGAAAAGAGTCTTACATGACATCGGCGTCCATGTATATCGACAGCAATGTGATGACGGAGGCTTACTACTATGGTATGTACATTTATTACAATTCCTCCATCCGTTCGCTTTGCCACAACACCATTCGCAGCCGCGAGGGGGGAACGAGCACGTATTACGGAGTGTATTCCTATTACTATTCCAATTACGATAAGGTGATGTGCAACCGTATCTATGTGAACAACAAGAACACGGGTTACGGCATGTATATGTCCTATTACCAGAATAACCCCAGTTATTCCAATGGGCGTGCGCTGATTGCCAACAACGAGATTCGTCTTTTCGGAACGAACACAAAGTACGGCATGTACTTGCAAAACGGCTACAGTCGTATGGATATCCATTACAACAGCATTTATTCGCAGACGGATAACAGCACTGCCTATGGCGTGTACTGGTATGCGGGAACGAACACCACGTATCAGACGAACTTCACCCGCAACATGGTTATTTCCAGCGGAACCACCAGTTATCCTATCTATTTGTATGGTAGCAACACCACCACCAATTACTATACCTTGGCCTATGGCTTGCGCGAATACAACAACCTGTATTCCGAAACCTCTGCCAATGTGGGTTATGTGCGTTTGGGTTCGGTGACCAAGACTACCATTCCGGATTTCCAGGCGGTGACCACGCAGGACAGCAATTCCATTTCTGCGAAGCCTTCCTTCATACGTGTGGCCAACAGTTTGGAATTGAACGACTACACTGCGTTCGCCTGCCCGAGCATTCCTGAAGTTCCCACCGATTTGAACGGCAATCCGAGGTCGAATTCCTCTGCCATGGGTTGCTACGGCGCTGAGATGTGGGACGGTGTGAACTTGCAGGCGGTGGCCTTCCTGAAACCGGTGGCCATTGCGGATGTGGTTTGCTACACCGACAGCACGCCGGTGGAAATCGTCATTCGGAACATGGGTCGTAAGACCGCGAGTTTCGACACTTCCGCCTTGCGCATCGACTTAGATGTGCGCGGTGCCATTTCCTTCCACTTCGACACGACCATCACTAGCGGTTCGCTTCGTCCGACCCAGGTGGACACCTTGTACCTGACCACGATTCCGACCATTGCCAACGGAACCTACAACTTGCAGCTCCAACTGACCGACACCTCCGACGTGCTGGCGTTTGACGACAGGCTGATGTTGAGCTACAAGGCCAATCGTGTGGAACTTCCTTACGATGTGGATTTCAGCACTACGCCGAATGAGTTTGTGAATGTGATCCGTTCCGGAAACGTGTCTTGGAGCGTGGAACCGGCCACTTCGGTCACTCCCGCTTCGGTCTTCGGTTCCGGAAGTCTGGTGTTTGCCGGTACGGGCCAGGTGGGTGCCGCTTCCGAAGCGGTGTTCAACGCGGTGAACATTCAGGGTTGCCTGAATCCGAAGTTGAGCTTCTGGTATGCCCATTCTTCCGACAATACCAAGCGTGACCTGATGCACGTGCTGGTGACCACCAATGCCGGCGCCTCTTATACGGAGGTTGGCCGTGTGATGGTTGCAGACACCTTCACGGGTTGGAAACAGTACGACATTGATTTGAGCCGTTTCGTCAACGAACCTTGCTTGAGCATCGTCTTCCAGGCTATCAGCTACGGCGGTTCCGACCAGGCTTTGGACCGTGTCCGCATCATGGCCGATCAGGATGTGGCTATCCGGATGCTTCCGATTGATTTCAGTGCTTTCTCCGCTTGCGAAAACGACCAGGTGCCTTTGAAGGCGGTCATCAGCAACCTTACCATGCAGACCACGCCGCTGACGAAAGACACCATTGTCGCTGAAGTGACGGGTGCCACCACGCAGCAGCTCAGCTATGTGTTTACCAAAGTGATGGGCGGCTACGAAACAGATACGATTACCTTCGGCAACATCGACATGCGTGCCAACGGCAACTATTACATCGCCATGAGGATGCAGTCTCAGGACGACAACGCCGCCAACGACACTGTGTGTGACTCCACCTATTATGTGCATCAGGATGTGTCCTTGAACCGCCTCATCGGAACGGATGACCAGCGTATGGACAAGCCGGGTGACCGGATACAGCTTAGTGCGGTGATACAGAATCTCAGTAATATGGTGGCCAATAATTTCCGTATCAGCTTGTTGTTGAACGAGGAGGTTGTTGTGGTGGACACTGTGCGTCAGGTTTTAGGTATAGGCGACTCTTTGATTCATGTTTTCAGCATGCCGTATGTGGTTCCTGAGGCCTCCAAAGACCAGCCCTTCTACTTCCTGGATGTCTCGGTGGACATGGATTGCGATGCGGATACCAGCAACAATCAATTAAACGCCATAGGTGGCGTAGAAGTGCCGGATACCATCGATATTCAAGTGCTTGCTGTCTCAACGACTTCGCCGGCCACCGGCAAGATGAAACTCAGCCCGACTGTCCGGATTGCCAACATCGGTAACGCGGATGCCTCCAACATCGTGATTCACGTGGATGTGCAGGATGCGTCCAAGACCGTGGTCGAGAGCATTACTGAGAACCTCAGCGTGCTGGGCACCAACGAGACCAAGGACTACACTTTCGCCATGACCTACAAGGTGCCGGACTACACTGGACAATACAGCCTGAAAGCTTATGTGACGGCTTACAACGGCGACAGCATCCAGCATAACGACACCATCAGCGCTACCTTCGACTGCTTCCGCGACAGCACGGGCATCCGTTGTGCCGCCGACGCCAACTGGAGCCTGGGACAGAACATTCCTAACCCGGCTTCCAGCGTCACCCGCATCCCGTACAGCATTCCGCAGGAGGATGTGATGGTGTTCAGCGTTATGAGTGCCAACGGACAGCTGCTGCATCGTGAGCAGTTGAACGGCGAGACCGGCGAGCGTTACATTGAACTCAATGTGTCCGACTACGCTTCTGGTATCTACTACTACAGTGTGGAATACCAGGGACAGCGTGTGGTCCGGAAGATGAACGTCGTCCGGTAAGCGGATACGAAAACGATTTTATGGGAAGAGCCCCGTGCAAACGGGGCTCTTTTTTTGTGTGAAGGATTTTGAGGCAAAAAAGAACATAAGGGGCGATTTGGAAAGAAACTCCCTCTTCCATGTGGAAATCTGCTGCTGCGTTAACTCATATCTGGTCGACAGTTTCACCAGAGTCAGCTGCTGACCCTTGTGTAAATAATAATCGAAAAGTATACCATGTAAGTCGCATATTATACGTTAAAGCTGTATATCGTAAGAGTGCTGTAAAACGTATGTGAAGCAAAACATGATCAACATGGACAAGAAAGAACAGATTCTACATTACCATGCAAGCAAGCCCAAGTGTCCCCGACGCAAGGCAGTCACCTTACCTTCCTGAAACGCCTGCTGGAGGTGGACAGACGGCGGGTTGTGTTGTCATAGCTGTATTGGGTATTTAACCCATTCCCATACATCTGTGACACCTTCGCCCCGAACCTGTCGTAGGAGACGTTGTCCAGATAGGTGTAGCTGCTGTTGTTGGAAATGCTCTGTAGTTGGTCTCCAAGGTCGTAGCCGTAGCTCACCACCTCATTGTCAGGATATGTAATGTCCTGGATGCGGCCCCAGCTGTCGTAGGTGAACTGCGTGCTTAATGCGAGCGGATTGGTCAGGAACGGGAGCGCATAGATTCTGGTTTCTTGGGTCACTTCACCCATGTCGCCGTATTCGTAACACATCACGCCACTCTCATCATAGAGGGAATCGACTCGTCCATACTGGTCGTAGTGATAGATGGTGGTGAGTGCATCCTCGTAGCTCACGCTGTCCAAGCGGTGGGCGTTGTAGTGGTACCGGGTGGTTTTGGTCTGCGGCTGGCCGTTCTCAAACCATTCCTGTACAAGTTCCGCCAGGTTGCCGCCATCGTAAATGTAGGTCTCGTGAAGGTTCCCCTCCGCATAGCTCTCCCTCCTTCCCAGCCTGTCGTAGGTGTATAACCGCTCCCAGTCGTTGGCCACACTGCTGTACACACGGGTGTTGTCCCCCACGGGGTTGTATTCGAAATAAACAAACGGCTGGCCTGCGGCCTGCACCGCCCATGGCTTGATGAAATTGTTCTTTTTGCGACATTGCTTCATACGACAAATTATCTCGGCTTATTTATAGGGCAACCCAATTTATTATTTTTAAAATCGTAATACAATCCCGGATAATTATTATAATCAGGCCTATTTGAAACAGACATGGTTTTTTCAGCAGTTTTTTTCACAATTGTTCCATATTCATCATTTTGTTCATGAACTACAGGAGCATCGTCACAACTGCACATACGCCGCCATCTTTCTTTCTTTACAGGTATTCTTATATCGTGTCTATTTATAAATTTAGTTGAATCATTAATAATAACTTTAGGGCATGCATCCAGATGAACAAGATAGATTTTTCCGTTCTCTCCCCACACATTGTCAATAAGAAACCATCCATCTCTTCTTGGATAATAAAATAAGGCAGAACCTATTTCAACACTGTCTTCAAAATAATAAGTCAATTTTGTCATACAACCATCCCAGTCCTGTCTCAATATTTTTATATCATCCAAACTATACACAGACTCTGTCATGGTATGTTTATATCTGCATGAGACCAAAAAGATGCTAATGACAATTAAGAAAACACATACACGATTCATCAGTTTATTTTTTACTACGTTGATACTTTTTCCCCAAATCTATGCATCGTTGGGAGAGATAATCTTCTCCATTCATAACGTATTCTAATAGTCTTAAACCATCAGATGGACTTCCCGCACAAGTTCCTGCAACCCCAAAAATAATAAGTGCAGCTTTAAATTTATTATTACCTGCTAAATTATATGCACCATAGCCCATTTGAACTATATCTTCCATAAAAGGCCCTTTAGATGCTGCAACCATTCCTGCAACAAAATTTCCAGCATCTCTTGGAGAGGCATATTTTCCATATAACATTGAACCATGCTTAACATGTGCTTTTATGTCCCAATCACCATTTGTTGCTGCGTTTTTTTGGTACTGATATAAAGAAGGATTCTGATCCATTATTGAATTAGCCATTGTTGTAAGTTCATCACTACCAAAATCAATAATCATATCAGGCATTGGTCTAATCTGACCTGTTTCATTGTATAAACTTTGGTCTACAAAACTCAATGAATGTAAAGATTCTCCCATATAAGTGCCACCTGCCGATGTTCCTTTTTTCTCATGTCTTTTTGTAATTTGATATTCCGTAACAGAGGAGCCATTAGCATTACGGCCATGCATATATACGCCATTATCTCTATCATCGAAAACAGCAATAACCCGTCCATTTTCATCAGTATGGGTAGAAACTTCTTCCCCACTCGGATCCACATACTTCACCGGATTATTCGCACAGTAAGCGTATGGGGTCATCCAGAAGTACTTTTCAAACATCGGATCCCTACTCGTGAACACCGGCGGTTTGTAGTACCTTGCTTCGTAGTAGTACATGCCGGTTTCTTCGTCCAACTCTTTGGCGTTGAAAGAGTATTTGGGAAGGATGTTGCTGTAGAAGTTTGCGTTGTATTCTGTGGTGATTTCGCCGAACGGTGCGTAGAGGAAGCCTTGGGTGATGGTGGCACTGTTGTCGGTGACGTAGGCGGTGGAGCCAAGGTGGTTGGTATGGTAGTAGAAGATGTCATCGGGGGTGCCGGTGGGTTGGAGGGATGGAATCGAGAGGAAAGGTTCGTATTCCACGGGTGGGGACACCAGCTCCCGCGTGCCGCCGTTCCTGTTGCCAAGGATGGCGGGCTGTTCAGGCTCCTCATAGGACACCAGCTCGCCAATCTGGCTGCGGAACAGCGCGTCCTGCCGCATGATGCGGTTTTCCAGCCTT
>DBVK01000111.1:8766-9464 GCA_002308135.1 Bacteroidales bacterium UBA1266 | reverse complement strand
ACCAATATGATGTGGGAGATTTTCGGGGAGGTGTTTTTCGGTGATGCGCAACGTCTGGTGGACACGGAGCACAAGACCTTCCGTCAAAAGGAGATAGAGGCTTTGCTGCGCGAGCGCGGTATCGCCATTTTTGACACAGCCACCGCCGTCCGGCGCCTTTCCGGCAATGCCTCGGACAAGGATTTGGAGGTGGTGGAGAAAACCGACATTCCTGCTCTGCTTGCACAAATACCACGCTGTCATGACATTGTGTGCACGGGGCAAAAGAGTTTCTCCGTCCTCACGGAAGACTATGGGATCAGCGTTCCGGCCATGGGCGAATACAACGGATTCACCATTGCAGGCCGCCCCATGCGTCTTTGGCGCATGCCCTCCTCGTCAAGGGCTTTCCCTATGAAACTGCAGGAGAAAGCGGCATATTACAAGCGTCTGATGCTACAGACAGGACTTTTGAACAATAAAAAACAATAAAAAACAATAAAAACAATTAAAACCTAACGCCAAATGACAATCCTCATGAAACGCAACTGGAAAATCATGCTTGCTGCAACGCTGCTACTGGGAGCTGTCTGCTCCTGCCATCGTGACCGTCCGACAGTGCCGTCTGCGGATTTCACCCCTTTTATCTCCGCGTATACCGGCGGATCTGTCCCTTCGGACGCTTCGGTACGCATAGTGTTTTCACAGGATATGGATGT
>DBVK01000111.1:8442-8690 GCA_002308135.1 Bacteroidales bacterium UBA1266 | reverse complement strand
ACCAGCCACACCGTAGTGTTTGTACCCGATAGCGGCGCGTTAAAACAAGGCCAGCGCTACAAGGGGCGTTTCAAATTGTCCGCATTTTTCAATGTCCCTAAGAAAATGCGCCACTTCCCCTTTTCCTTCCAAGTGAACAACAAGGAGTTCGCCTTACAACTGCTTCCCATGGAGATAAACGCCGCCACACCGGATTATGTCACTTTGCGCGGGCGGATCTCGTTCAACGAAAAAGTCCGGAGGAAGGA
>DBVK01000111.1:4389-8416 GCA_002308135.1 Bacteroidales bacterium UBA1266 | reverse complement strand
AAGGGACGGACTGCCCGCTTAGCCTTTCGGAAGAGCCGGAAGCCGATGAGTATGCATTTGCCCTGGCTGACATCCCCAAGTCGGCCAAACCCCAGGAAATCCAATTGACCATAGACGGCAAAAAATTGGGAATAAAAGATAAAATAACTGAAAACGTAACAATACCTGCCCGGCATGAGTTCTCCTACCTTTATTCCGAGCTGATTCCTTCTCCGGAATACGGCATCCGGCTGATTTTCAGGGAGCCGCTTTCCACAGAGCAGGACATGCAGGGATTGGTTGAACTGAAAAACTATCCCCATTTTGTGGTGCAGGTGCGGGAAAATGTGGCGGAAATCTTTATCGAAGAAAGCGCCAGCCCCGACAGCCTGCTGCTCCGAATTGACAAAAGCCTGCGCAACAGCAGCGGAAAACAGTTGGGCAAATCCACACAGCTGTACGTAAAGACACATCCCTTGAGCCCGCAAGTGGCCCTGCTGAACGAAGGGGTTATCCTGCCGGATGCGGAGAACCTGAAATTCAGCTTTAAAGCGGTCAGTCTGCAGGCCGTGGATTTGGAAATCATCCAAATCTACCAGAACAATATTCTGTCGTTCCTGCAAACCAACCGCTTGAATGAAAGCGACGAGCTGCGCCGTGCAGGCCGTCTGATACACAAGCAGAAGCTATGGCTGAATCCGTCTGCGGCAACGGCCAACGCCTGGCACAATTACGCAGTGGACCTGAGCGGCGTCATCCGGCAGGAACCTGGCGCCATCTACAACATCCGGCTTTCCTTCCTGCAAAGCTACGCCACTGCCCCTTTCAACCGCCAGGCAACGCAGTCCCAAGCGGAACAGGGGCTGATTCCCTTGAAAAAAGCCGTCACTCCGGAGGAGGAGGAGAAGTGGGACAGAGTAAGCTATTATCTGGGATACCCCACGTCTTACACCGACTATTCGGAATACCGCTGGCGTGACCGGGAGAACCCCTACACACCAAGCTATTACATGGTAGACCGCACGATTTCCACCAACCTGCTCTCCTCCAACTTGGGCATCACGGTAAAAGCCAATGAAAACGGCAAGTATTGGGTGATGGTGAACGATATTCTCACCACCAACGCCATACGGGGCGCGGAAGTCACCTTATACAACCTGCAACTGCAGAAAATTGCGGATGGCAAAACCGACAGCAAAGGGACAGCCCTGCTGGAAACCACGGCCAAACCGTTTGTCGCGGTGGTGACCAAAGGGAAACAATGCGGCTACCTGCGCATGGTGGAGGGCGAAAACAACTCCTATTCCCGTTTTGATGTGAGTGGCGAAAAGCTGAGCAACGGACTGAAAGGCTTCCTCTATGGGGAGCGCGGCATCTGGCGTCCGGGCGACACCCTCTTCCTGACCCTGATTCTGGAGGACAAAAACCACCGCCTTCCGGAAAACCATCCGGTGAGCATCGAACTCTTCAATCCGCAAGGGCAATTCTTTTACCGCAAGGTGAGCACTTCCTCCGTCAACGGTTTCCACACATTTGCCATCCCCACCCCTTCCGATGCGCCAACGGGCTTATGGCATGCCTATGCTTCCGCAGGCCAGGCGACTTTCCACAAAACCCTGCGCATTGAAACCGTGAAGCCCAACCGGCTGAAAATCGATTTGCAGTTTCCCGACACCCTTCTGGATGTGCGCCAAAGCCTTACAGCCAATTTGCGGGCGGCGTGGCTGACCGGCCTTACCGCCGGATATCTGCCCGCGCAGGTGGAATTGGTCTTGTCCGGTGTCAAAACAGGCTTTAAAGGCTACGAAAATTATGTGTTCAAGAACCCTATCATCGGATTCTACCCGCAAACCATCCGTGTTTTTGACGGCAAACTCTCCGCCGACGGAACGGCAAAAATGGAGCTCCGCCCTTTGGCTTCCGACCAGCTGCCGGGAAAAATCAAAGCGCAATTTGTCAGCAGGGTGATGGAAACAGGGGGCGATGCGAGTGTGGTCAGCAAAAACGTCACCCTCTCCCCTTATGCCACTTATGTGGGCATCCGCAGCAACCTATCGGAAAACTATCCCTACATTGAGACAAACACCAATCATCGTTTTGATATTGTAACTGTTTCAGGGAAAGGCAAATTGGTAAACTGCACGGATTTGGAATACTATGTTTTCAAAATAGACTGGTCCTACTGGTGGGAGAACGAAGAGGAAGCCTTAAGCTCCTATATCAACAGCACCAATACCAAGGTCGTGAAATCCGGCACATTGGCCACCCAAAACGGCAAGGCGGCCATCACTTTCAGCGTGCCTTATCCCGAATGGGGCAAATACCTGCTCTTTGTCAGGGACACCAAAGGCGGCCACGCTTCCGGATTCCTGTTCAACGTGGACTGGCCGTCGTGGCGCGGCAATCCGGACTCCCGCAACCCCTCTGCCGTACAGATGCTTTCTTTCTCTTTGGACAAAAAGGAATACAAGGTGGGCGATGAAGCGCTGCTGACCATTCCCAAACTGAAAACCGGCACCGCCTTGGTCTCCATTGAAAACGGTACAGAAGTGCTGGCCATGCACAGGGTGCGCATACAGCCGGAAGGGATCACCAATTTCCGTTTCAAAGTCACGGAAGCGATGAGCCCGAACGCATACGTGCAAATAAGTGTCATACAGCCGCATGCACTTACCACCGACCATTTCCCCATCCGGATGTACGGCGTGGAGCCCTTTACCGTATCCAATCCGCAAACCATGCTAAACCCTGAAATCAGCTGCCCTTCGGTGGTCAGACCGCAAACACCCTTTACCGTCAAGGTGAAGGAAAAAGGCGGACACCCCATGACCTATACCTTAGCCATTGTGGATGAAGGTCTTTTGAGCCTGACCAATTTCAAGACACCCAACCCTTGGGTACGCTTTTATGCCAGAGAGGCCTTGGGCATTCGCACTTGGGATGTGTATAACAACATTGTCGGCGCTTTTGCCGGCAAATACGCCCGAATGTTCAGCGTGGGCGGTGACGAATCCATGGAGTTGTCCCCCGCCAAGGTGAACCGCTTTAATCCCGTGGTGCGCTTTATGGGGCCGTATACACTGGGCAAAGGCGCCACACGCAGCCATAGTGTCAAGCTGCCGCAATATATTGGCGCTGTGCGCGTGATGGTGGTGGCTGCACAAGACGGGGCCTACGGGGCCGCGGAAAAGACAATGGCTGTGCGTTCGCCGCTGATGGTGCTTTCCTCCATGCCGCGCGTTATCAGCGTGGGAGAAAGCATAGAACTTCCTGTTAATGTGTTTGTCACGGAACCGTCCGTCAAGGAGGTGGCATTGAGTGTGCAAACAAGCGGCAACGTCCGGATAAAAGGGGCTTCCTCGCAAAAAATCGCCTTTGCCTCCACTGGGGACAAGATGGTCCGCTTCCAGTTGGAAACCGGTATGGCAACCGGTACGGGCAAAATCACCCTTACCGCCAATGGTGGCGGGCACCAGGCCAAAGAAGTGGTGGAAATAGAGGTGCGCAACCCCAACCCGCTGCTGACCGAAACCCAAACAATCATCATTGATCCGCACAAGACCGCCAGCCTTCCTGTCCAGGCCATGCCGCGCGGAAAAGAGAACAAGGTGCAGCTGGAAGTGTCCAGACTCCCTTCGCTCTATGTCGCCAATGCCTTCGATTTTCTGGAAAACTACCGGCATTTATGCACGGAGCAACTGGTTTCCAAAGCCTTGCCCCTGCTGCTCAAAGACAGGTTCATGCCTTTGACGGAGACAGAGAAAAAACAGCTTTCCGCTGAAATCGGGCAAGCCATCAAAAATCTCTATGCACGCCAGCAATCCTCCGGAGGATTCGTCTACTGGCCCGGGGGAAGGCAAACCGACGACTGGCTCACCTCCTATGCCGGACATTTCCTTATTCTGGCGAAGGAAAAGGGCTATGAAGTGAATCCGCATGTATACAACCAATGGCTTTCCTACCAGCGCAAAGCCGCGCAGCATTGGCAGGGAACGCTTAAAAACCCCGCAGGCGGCACCTGGAAGCAATCCGATTTGGAACAGGCTTG
>DBVK01000111.1:0-4339 GCA_002308135.1 Bacteroidales bacterium UBA1266 | reverse complement strand
AACAGGCTGAAAGGGCAAAGCAAGCTGTCGCTACAGGCGCGTTGGCGCTTGGCCGCCGCCTATGCCTTGGCGGGAAGACAGAAAACAGCCGCCGAACTGACCGGCAATGCGGGCAGGACCATAGCTGCCTACACCTCCGACAACAGCACCTACGGCTCCTCCTTGCGGGACGAGGCCATGATATTGGAAACCATGTTGCTGACCGGGAAAGAAAAGGATGCGTTCCGTCAGGCGCAGCATTTGGCGGCTTACCTGAGAAACGAAACGGCATACAATACCCATGCCACGGCCTATGCGCTCCTTGCCCTCGGACAACTTTACGAAAAATACAGCGGCAAGCTTGATTTTGAATGGAGCCTGAACACCGCCGCGCCAACTTCCGTAAAGACGGCCAAAGCCTCTTGGTTCCAGCTGATTCCGCCGCAAAACGCCGCTGCCCAATTACGCGTGCGCAACCACGGGGATGGCAAGATCCACGCTTCGCTGTACCAACGCAGCCGCCCATTGGCGGACACGGCGGCCGCCCGTATGCGGAACCTTTCAATGCAGCTGGCCTACACCGATTTGAACGGCCAGGCCATACAAGTGGATAACCTCACGCAAGGCACGGACTTCCTGCTGACGGTATACGTCCGTAACACCCATCCGACACAGGCCTGCAAGCACATGGCACTCACCTGTATCCTGCCTTCGGGCTGGGAGGTGGTGAACGACCGCTATCTGACGGACAATGGCGCCCAAACGGACCGCATCACCTACCAGGACATCCGGGACGACAGGGTGCTCACTTATTTTGACCTTCCCAAACAAGGGGCCATAGCCATCAAACTCCGCCTTCGCGCCGCTTATTGCGGGCAATTCATATTGCCAGCCGTCAAGTGTGAGGCCATGTATGATCCGGAGACCTACGCCCGCACCAAAGCCGGGAAATGCAAGGTAAGCCGTCCATGATGCGGGCACAACAAAGGCGCCAGGAACGTTTTTTGTGGCAACACAGCCTGCGGAACCGGCGATACCTGGGAGGCTGGCTGCTTGCGGCCTTGCTGGGCTGCTGGTTTATCAACCTGCTGCCGCGTCCGCTCTTCAACGTGCCCTATGCCACGACGGTGTATGACCGAAACGGCCAGCTGCTCGGCGCACGCATTGCAGCCGACGGGCAATGGCGCTTCCCGCCCGATAAAGACCAATTGAACCCCAAATACGTCACCGCACTGGTAACGTATGAGGACAAACGTTTTTACCGGCATTGCGGCGTGGATATGCTTGCATTGGGCCGGGCCGTCCGGCAAAACCTGCAACGCAAACGGATTGTCAGCGGAGCAAGCACCCTCAGCATGCAAACCATACGGCTGGCACGGAACAGGCCCCGCACCTTTTGGGAAAAGGGAGTGGAAATGCTGTGGGCTGTACGCATGGAATGCTCCTACCGTAAGGAGGATATTCTGCGCTTGTATGCAGCCCACGCCCCATTCGGCGGGAATATAGTTGGTTTAGAGGCTGCTTCGTGGCGTTATTTCAACCATGAGTCTAAGGAATTGTCCTGGGCGGAAGCCGCACTGCTGGCCGTTCTCCCCAACGCCCCCTCCTATATACGTCCCGGCAAAAACAACCCCCTGCTGAAAAGCAAACGCGACGAACTCCTGAACAAGCTCCTGGAAAACCACTGCATCAGCCGCGACGAATGGGCGCTGGCGGTGGAAGAGGCNNACCGGAAGAGGCCCTGCCCGCCACGGTGTATTCCCTGCCGCAAACGGCGCCCCATCTGGTGTCCCACTGCTATCAGACAACACCCGGCCAAGCTGTCAAAACCACGATTGCAATGGATATGCAAGTCCTTTTGGAACAGCTGGTCGAACGATGGTCCCAGCAATTGGAGAAGGCGCATATCCACAACATTGCCGTAGTCATCACGGAAACAGCTGGCGGCAAAGTGGCCGCCTATTGCGGCAATTCCCCGCACGACAGCAAAACCGGGGCGGTGGATATCATCCGCTCCCCCAGAAGCAGCGGCAGCATTCTCAAACCCTTTCTGTATGCGGCGGCCATGCAGGACGGCCACATGCTCCCCCATACGCTGCTGGCGGACATACCCGTGAACCTGAACGGTTTTTCCCCACATAATTTCAACTATTTGTATGACGGTGCCGTAGCGGCGGACAAAGCGCTTTCCCGTTCCTTGAATGTGCCCATGGTGCTGCTGCTGAAAAAATACGGGGTGCCGAAATTCTACCGTTTCCTTCACGAGGCGGGCTTCACCACCCTGAACAGAAGCACGGAGGACTATGGTTTGTCCTTGATTCTGGGCGGAGGCGAAGTCACCTTATGGGATCTGGCCCAAGCGTATACGGCCATGGCCGACGCCATACTGGGGCTTCCGCAGCAGCGTTTGCGCCTGAGGGAGGATGAAGCGCCGGAAATATGGGGGAAAAGCCCTTTCACCCCTTCCGCTGCTTGGCTGACATTTGAAGCGCTGAAGGAATTGAACCGGCCTGAAGAAATTGACTGGAAGGAAATACCTTCCATGCAGCCTGTGGCGTGGAAAACCGGCACCAGTTTCGGTTTCCGGGACGCGTGGGCCGTCGGGGCAACCGCCAGCTACGTGGTAGCGGTATGGGTGGGGAACGCCACCGGCGAAGGGAACGCCGCCTTAATCGGAGCCAAAACCGCCGGTCCTGTCCTCTTTGATGTGTTTAATTTTCTGCCTCAAAGCCCCTGGTTCACCCAGCCTGACGAACGCCACTTCGTCCGGGCAGGCGTTTGCCCCCTTTCCGGTCATCTTAAAGGGCGTTTCTGCCCCGAAGCAGACACTATCCTAATCTGTCCCAAGGGATTGCGTACAAAACCATGCCCCTACCATATGCCTGTCCAAAACACGCAAGGGGAAGCCCAAAGCGTTTTCCGCCTGCCTCCGGCATGGGGATGGTACTACCAGCAGAACCATCCTGAATATGCGGCACAAAACCAATGTGCAGCAAGCGGTGAACACATGCCGATGCAGTTCCTGTACCCCACCGGCCGTTATGCGAGCGTCAGCCTTCCCGAACAATGGGATGGTTCGCCGGGAAGCGTCACCTTGGAACTGGTGCATGAAAAAAACGATGCGACGGTGTTCTGGCACGTGGACGGGCATTACCGTGCCTCCACCCGGTATATCCACAAGCTGACCCTGCATTTGGAAAAAGGCAGACACCGAATCACCGCCATTGACGAAGAGGAACACCGCCAGGAGGTTATACTGAAGGTGGAATAAGCTTCGACCCATCCTGCTCCAAAAAAATCACCCTTTCACGCAATCCGTATCCCTATTTCATGTAAATTTGCAACCGTTTTTCAAAAAAACCGTTTTTTTTTACCATCACCAACCAAACTAAAAAACAATATCTTAAAAACAAACAAACAAACAAACAAACAAACAAATCAACAGAACAATGTCCTCCTTTGCAAACCCCACCGCTTGGGCATGGCTTATCCAATTTTTCATCATAGTAGCCGCCCTCCTGCTAGCTAATCTGATACGCCGCAAAGTGTCCATCTTCCGGCGCAGCCTGCTTCCCTCCGCCCTGCTTGCCGGACTGCTCATCCTCTGCCTGAAGCCCCTCGGCTTTTTTGCCAGCATAGTGGACAAGGCTTCCATGGAAATCATCACCTACCACGCCCTGGGGCTTGGTTTTGTTGCCATGGCATTGAAAAACAAAAAAATCAAAAGCGCAACCTCGACCATTAAGGTCGTGGAGACGGGCGCCGTCACCGCCAGCACATACATCATCCAAGGAATTGTGGGACTGATTATTACCGTTCCGCTATTTCTGTGGTGGAAAGGTTCCGACTTCTTCTATGCCTCCGGCCTCCTCCTGCCCATGGGATACGGACAGGGACCCGGCCAGGCGCTTAACTTCGGCGTCACCTTTGCCTCTTGGGCCGAAGGCCAGGGACTTGTTTTCCATGGTTCCGACTTCGGACTCAGCATTGCCGCCATCGGCTTTATTGTAGGCAGCCTTGTCGGGGTCATTTACATGAACGTACTGCGCAAATGCGGAAAGCTCAAAATCAGGGAGAATACCGGTGAAGAGCATTACACCCTCGCCGACTACGAATCGGAAGGGGAAATCCCCCACTCCGAATCCATTGACAAGCTTACGGTTCAGCTCTGCCTGGTGCTGCTGGTCTATGCGCTTGTCTTTCTGCTTATGTACGGCGTGCAGCAGCTGGAGTTGGGGAATTTTGGCGTGAAAACCCTCAAACCCCTCGTTTGGGGATTCAACTTCCTATGGGGCACCCTTTTAGGTGTACTTGTCCGCTGGATTATCGGCAGGCTGCGCAAAAGCAACCTCATGCAGCG
>DBVK01000069.1:11021-15584 GCA_002308135.1 Bacteroidales bacterium UBA1266 | reverse complement strand
ATGTCAGGGCCTTCGGCCACGGTGTAGCCGATTTTTCTGAACACATCGCAGAGCTGCCGGGTCACTATGGATATGGGGTGCCTTGCACCCAAGGTGATGCGGTTGGCCGGACGGGTCAGGTCAGGGGTCTCCCTTTGTTCCGTATGCTCCGATTCGTAGGCAGCTTTCAGGGCCGCGTATTTTTCCAGCACGGTTTGCTTCAGGTTGTTGATGCCCTGCCCGAAGTCTTTGCGGTCGGCGGGAGGGATGTTCTTGATTTCGTCAAACAGCGCAAGCAACAGGCCTTTTTTGCCTAAGAATTTGGATTTGAATTGTTCTATCTCTTCTATTTTTCCGGAACGGAACTGTTCGATTTCCTCCCGGAATTTCTCTATGTTGGTCATGGCAGGCTTTATTTTGTTCTATTCTTCGACCTTTATGGAAACAATCAGCACGTCCTCCAGAGGGCGGTCGTCGCTATTGGTTTTTACGGCGGCGATTTTGTCAATGACGGAAAGCCCTTCCACCACTTCGCCGAAAACCGTATAGTTCATGTCCAGAAAAGGCGTGCCGCCTATGGTGCGGTAGAGGTTGCGCTGCTGGGGCGTGTAGGTCACCCCGTTCTGACGGCTGATCATGTCCAGCTGCTCGTCTGTCCAGGCTTTCCCTTGCACAATGTAGAACTGCGAACCGGAGGATGCTTTCTGGGGGTTGTTGTCCCTGGCCGCCGCCAGTGCGCCTTTCTTATGGATGAGCGTTTGGTTGAATTCCGCAGGCACGGTGTATCCGGGACCGCCCATGCCCAGGCGTTTGAACGGGTCGGCCTGGCGGGAGTCGGGGTCACCGCCTTGAATCATGAANNATGAAGTCTTTGATGACACGGTGGAAAAGCAGGCCGTCGAAATAACCTTCCTTGGCCAGTTTGACAAAATTGTCGCGATGGAGCGGCGTTTCGTTGTACAGTTTCACCTTGAGGGTGCCTTTGGTGGTCTCGATGGTAAGCGTCACTTGTTTTTCTTTTTGGTTTTGGGATTTGGCCTGCTGCGCCTCTGAAACGGGAATCCCCGTCAGCAGTAGTAGGCTTATCAGTGTGGGAATGACAGTTCTGCGCATGGCATTCGTTTTGGTTAAAAAAATCCGGAAAAACCCGGTATGGTATCGTTTTTTCTTGTACTTTTGCAAAGTCAAAAAAAGTTTGCAATATTACCACTTTTTTGGATACGGAACAATTGTTTTTGGATTTAATTTTTCAACACGCTATTAACTTGCAGCAACTATGAGAAAGACCTTCGGAATCCTGATGATTACAGCCGCTGTGCTGGNNCCGCCGCTACTTTGTTTTCCTGTCGTAAGGATTCGGATTGCAAAGCGGTGATTACCGTGCGTTACTTGAGGGATGGCAAATCCGCCGAAACGGTTCCCGGTTGCTCTGTCACCATTGGCGAATCGGATTATTCTGACAGTGTCCGTTACATAGGTCAGACCGATGCCAACGGACGTCTGGAGCACACATGGCGTAACGAGGCCAAGTTGAAGGTGATTGCCGAGGCCGATGGGCGTACCGGCATGGCCATGCTGCAGTTGGTCAAAGGGGAGACGGTGGAGCAGGAAGTGCTGATTCCTGTCAACTGAGCGATGGCTTCGGGTTATATCCACATCCCTTTTTGCCTCAGCAAATGCACCTATTGTAATTTTTATTCTGTTCCGCAGCGCGGGACGATGACGCTTTTTTTGGACTGTCTGCAGCGGGAGCTGCGTCTGCGTGCGCCGGACTGGGCTTTCGGCCCGCTGTCGTCCCTGTATTTCGGAGGAGGAACGCCTTCCTTGCTTTCTCCCGATGAAATCCGGCAGCTGGTGGCGGCTGTGGAGCGCTTGTATGGTTTGCAGGCCGGAGCGGAAATCACCCTGGAGGCCAATCCCAACCACCTGACCGATGCCTATGTGCGCGCCTTGCGGGATACGGGGGTGAACAGGCTAAGCATTGGTATCCAAAGCTTCTCGGATGAGGTGCTGCGGCGCATCCGGCGGCGGCATACGGCCCGGCAGGCGGAAGATGCGCTGGAGTTTGCGGAGAAATACGGTTTCACCAGGCTTTCAGCCGATTTGATCTGCGGTCTTCCCGGCAGCAGCTTGGCGCAATGGGAGCAGGATGTGCGCCGGGTGGCCCATCTGCCGCATTTGTCATGCTATCAGCTGACGCTGGAAGAGGGTACCGCTTTGCACCGGCAATGTGCCAAGGGATTGGAGACCCTGCCTTCGGAGGAGGAGACGGAAACGCAGTATCTGCGTATGCTTTCCTTGTTGTCGGAGGCGGGATTCACGCATTATGAGGTCTCGAATTTCTGCAAGGGGGAGGAATGGTCCCGTCACAACATGGCGTATTGGGAGGGTGCGCCTTATTTCGGTTTCGGCCCCGCCGCCCACTCGTATGCGCCTCACCGCCGCCGGTGGAATGTGGCGGATGTGGCGGCGTATTGCGAGGCCCTGTCCGCGCCTGATGCGGCATCGTTTTCCTGGTATGGAGAGGAAAGCCTTAGCCCGGATATGGAATACGAAGAGTATGTGATGCTTTCCCTGCGCACTTTCCGGGGCTGCGATTTGGATATAATCCGCCGGAATTGGGGGGAGGGGCGGCTGGAACACCTGCTGTCGCAGTTGCGTCAATTTCCCGCATCCCATTACCTTTTATCCACTCAGCGTCTGGTGCTTACGGAGCAGGGGCTGCGTTTTGCCGACGCCATTGCGGCGGCTATGTTTGTGTAAGCTTTCCGCAAGGCAAAAAAAATCCGTTTTAGCGCTTATACATTGGAATTTATTTAGTACTTTTGCTTTCTTTTTGCGCCCTGTCCTGCATGCTATGGGACAGGCGGCGCACGAAGTGTATCCGTATGTGACGACTATGGACGAGAGGCTTTTCTGGAACCGTTTGGAGTTTGCCTGCATGCTGCTGCTTTGCGCCACCATCCCCATGAATTGGCGGTGGACCTCCTATGCCATGATGGCGCTATGCGTGATCGGGCTTGGGAAAGCGCTTCGTCTGGGCCGGACGGGGGACAGGCTCCGTTGGCGGCGGAGGGCGGCTTTTGCCTTGTTGTTCGCTTCCGTCTATCTGTGCTATGCGCTGAGTGTGCTATGGTCGGATAATCTGCGGGAGGCGGGGCGCATGCTGGACAAAAAGCTGCCGTTCGTGCTTTTCCCCTTGTATTTTTTCCTTTCCGACCCCCACATATGCTCCAAACAGCGCAGGGCGTTGTTTTATGTGCTGGCGGGAAGCGTGCTTGCGGTGTTTCTGGCGAATGCCGGTCTTGCCCTGGCTGATGTGCTGGGCGGACGTGCGGGAACGGAACGTTTTTTCAACGATAAACTATTGGGCATAAAGTATGTGCATCATACTTACATGGCCATGTACGCCTGTGTTGGTTTCGCTTTCTGCGTGCTGGAATGCCAGCGGGAGGGAAGCATAGGCCGCCGTTGGGCGGATGCCGTGCTGGCGCTGCTGCTGGCGTTGTTTGTCGTTTTGCTGGAAAGCAGGGCTGGCTTGCTTTGTCTGCTGCTGCTGATACTGTTTTTGTTTGTCCGCTGGATGCTGCTTGCGCGCAAATACCTTCAGGGCGGATTGGTTGCGGTGGCCTTGCTGCTGGTGTCGGCGCTTGTGTGCGCACGCGTTCCGCGTGTGACGGAACGGCTGGCGCAAACGCTGCAAAGCCTGTCATCCAAGACAGAACCGGATAACCGTGTGGTGCAGGCGCAAGCCTNNATCGTCCGTATCTGCGGCAGCGCCTGTTGTTCGGTGTGGGCTGCGGGGACCGTATCGACGCTTTCCGCGATTGTTTTTCCAATGCGCAGGACGCCTTGGTGCGGCAGGTGGAGGCCGCTCCCGGCGCCAATCCACTGGCTTTTGCGGAGGAGCGCAGCCGCTGCATGAGCGTGTTGGGCGACAGCCTGTATTTTTACAGCATGCTGCACGGAGACCCCTGGGTGGATAGCGTTGCGGACGCACACCATTGCGACCGGGCCTCCGTGGAAAGGGTGCTGTACCGCTATCTGGTGCTGGATCGCGCGGTTAAAAATGAGTATAATGCACATAACCAATACGATGATACCCTAATGGCTACAGGTGTTCCCGGTTTGCTCTGCCTGCTGGCCTATTTGGTGGCGCCGCTGGCTCTCTGGCGCAAAAAACGCTGTGCGGATCCCTTGTTTATCTGTTTTTTGATTGTTTTTGTATTCAATGCCTTTTTTGAGTCCGTGCTGGAAAAGCAGACAGGCATACTGTTCTTCTTGTTTGTGTACGGATTGTTGTTTATAACCCAATTCCCCTTGCATGTTTATTCTTCGACAATTCATTCAAGAACATGTGACCCATCGTCCGGTGAGCCTGTTTGAGGCGGATTTGCGAAACCAGTCCGAGCGTGTTTCGGCGGCGGTTTCTGGACGTTCCGTTTGCGTGGTGGGCGGTGCCGGCTCTATCGGATCCGCATTTATCAAAGCCTTGCTTCCTTTTCATCCGCGCTCTCTTGTAGTGGTGGATCTGAATGAAAACGCGCTGGCTGAGCTGACCAGAGACTTGCGCAGCACCTACGC
>DBVK01000069.1:8704-10979 GCA_002308135.1 Bacteroidales bacterium UBA1266 | reverse complement strand
ATTACCGCGCCTACACCCTGCATTACGCAGACCCTATTTTCGCCCGGATTTTCCGGGAGGAGCGCGGCTTTGACATTGTGGCCAATTTTTCCGCCCATAAGCATGTGCGTTCGGAAAAAGACAAATACGCTGTACAGGCGCTTTTGGAGAACAATGACCTGAAGGCCAAGCGTTGGATGGATTTGCTGTGCGAGTTCCCGCCCCAACACTTCTTTTGCGTACGCACCGNNTTCTGCGTAAGCACCGACAAGGCCGCCAATCCGGTCAATATCATGGGCGCGAGCAAACGTGTCATGGAGGATATGGTGATGGCCTATCGCGAGCGTTTTCCGGTCACGACGGCACGTTTTGCCAATGTGGCGTTCAGCCAGGCCTCCCTTCCGGACGGTTGGATGCAGCGGCTTTTCAAAAAACAGCCCTTAGTGGCGCCAACTGATGTCAAACGCTATTTTGTGAGTCCGGAAGAGGCCGGCCAGCTCTGCCTGATGGCTTGTGTGCTGGGAAACAGCGGCGAAATTTTCTTTCCGAAACTGCAGGAAGGGGATTTGCAGCCGTTCACCGCGATTTGCGACGCGTTCATTGAGGCGCAGGGCATGGAGAAAGTGTGCTGCGGAAGTGCGGAGGAAGCGCGGCGTTTCGCTGCGGAGATGCCTTACGGAGGAAGCCGCTGCCCGGTGTATTACGCCCCTTCAGACACTACGGGTGAGAAAGCGTTCGAGGAATTCTATGTTTCCGGAGAAAGGACGGATATGCAGCGTTATGCCGCCATGGGGGTGATTGTGGATTCTCCCCGCAAGCCCATGGCGGAAGTGGAGGCTTTGTTCCGTCAGCTGGAGGATTTGTTTTCCAGGGAATTCAGCAAGGAGGAGGTGGTCCGGCTGCTGCAGGGGTTTCTTCCGCAGTTTGTCCACGAGGAAAAAGGGAAATCACTGGATCAGAAAATGTAAAGTACAGGTTTTTATGGCATATCGTATCCCTTTGTTTGATTTGAACTTTGATGATTGTGAGGCGCAGGCTGCTTATGACACCATACGCTCGGGCTGGATTTCCACCGGTCCCAAGAACGAGCAGCTGGAGCAGCGCTTCGTTGACATGTGGCGGGTGGCCTATGCGGTGAGCATGACCAATTGCACGTCCGCTTTGCACGTGTGCTGCAAGGTGTGCGGTTTAGGCCCTGGTGACGAGGTGCTTGTGCCATCACTGACGTTCGCCGCATCCGTCAACAGCATCCGCTATGTGGGAGCGACCCCCGTATTTTGCGATATCGTTGGGAAAGGGCATATCAATATAGATCCCAAGGAGATAGAACGGAAAGTCACCCCTAAGACCAAGGCAGTCGTGGTGGTGCACATGGCCGGTTTTCCTGCCAGGATGGATGAAATCATGGCTATCGCCCAAAAGCATGAGCTGAAGGTGATAGAAGATGCCTGTCACGGCCCCTTGTCGGAATACAAAGGGCGTAAATTGGGGACGATAGGCGATTGCGCCGCGTTCAGCTTTTTCTCCAACAAAAACATTTCCACGGGGGAAGGCGGCATGTTTGTCACCAATAACGCGGAAATGGCGCAACAGGCCAGATTGTTGCGCTCCCATGGGATGACCACGATGTCTTACCAGCGTGCCAGCGGCCACGCGACCACCTACGACATTCTGGAGCTGGGTTACAATTACCGTATGGATGATATCCGCGCAGCCATCGCTTTGGAGCAGCTGAAGAAACTGCCCGACGATCTGGAGCGTCGCCGGAAAGTGCGGCGGCGGTATGTGGAAATGCTTTCCAATGTGCAGGGAGTGGCGGTGCCTTTTGCCGACAACAGGGAGTTTGTCAGCAATTACATTATGCCCATAGTGCTGACCGAAGGTGATGCCGCGTATCGCGACGCCATAAGGGAAAAGATACACGCGGCAGGCATTCAGACCAGCGTCCATTATCCTGCCGTGCACCGGTTCTCGATTTACAAGGGTTTTCCGGCAGCTTTGCCGCAGACCGATTTCGTGACCGACCATGAGCTTACACTGCCCATGTATGCGGCGCTGACCGAAGCGCAGACAGATTTTATCGTAAAAACCGTAGACAAAGCCATTCATGGATAAGAAATCACTGCTTGTTTTCGGTTTGGGAGAACTCCAACGCTCCATTATCCGCAAAGCCAAACGGAAAGGCTTGTTCACCATAGGCATAGACCCGTGTGCGGAGGCGGTTTCCAGAGACGAGACGGATGTTTTTGAAGTGATCGGGGGGCAGGATTTTGAAAAGACGATGGAAGTGGCCGGG
>DBVK01000069.1:0-8676 GCA_002308135.1 Bacteroidales bacterium UBA1266 | reverse complement strand
CAGCCATTGTCACGGCTGCTGCCGACAAACCCCTGGTGATGATGGCCCGTGTGGCCGAGGCGCTGGGATTCCCTTTCTTTTCGGTGGAGACGGCACAATGGTCCACCGACAAATACCTGATGAAACAGCGTTTTATGGCAAACGGAGTGCCATGTGCCCGTGGCCGCTTGATTGCCAGTGCGGAAGAGGCCGAAGGGCTGTCCTTTCCGCTGATGGTGAAGCCGCGGGACAATTCCGGCAGCCGAGGGGTGAAATACTGCCGTTCAAAGGAGGAGCTGCAGGCCTCCCTGCAAGCGGCTTTGGCTTTTTCCAGACTGGATACCGTGCTTGTGGAAGAATGTATCGAAGGGCAGGAATACAGCATAGAAGGCTTGCATTACGATGGCAAGTCGGAGGTGATTCAGTTCACAGAGAAGCAGACCACTGCCTATCCCTACGCCGTGGAACTGGCGCACAGCCAGCCTGCCATGCTCACGGACACGCAGCAGGAGGCCATTCGCGAGCTGGTTGCCAAGGTGGCAGCTTGCCTTCATTTTGAGAATTGTGCTTCGCATACAGAGTTGAAAATCAATAAAAGAGGCATTTATATTATAGAGACATCACCCCGGCTCGGCGGTGACCACATCACCTCTGACCTGGTGACGCTGTCCACAGGCATTGACATGGAAGAGCAATTGTTGCGCATTGTATTGGGGGAGAAGGTGGATACACATACAGGACGGGTGAATCTGGCTTCCGGGGTGCGCTATTTTTCGTTGCCGGAAGGAATTGTCAGACGGATTGGCCCTCAAATAGCCAATCTTTCCTCCTGGCCTGGTGTGCATGCGTTTTCCTTGAAACTGAAGGAGGGGGATAGGGTTTATCCGATCACAAACAGCTTGAACCGTTACGGGGAGATGATTATTGCCGCGGATTCGCGAGATGAACTGGACACCCGGTTGGCTGCCTATGAAGCGGCGTTCCGGGAGGGTATAACGATGGATTTGTTATGAAAAAGACAGTCGTATTTGGAGCAACCGGAAAGGTTGGATGCTATACCGCCTTGTATCTGAAAGAAATGGGGTATGAGGTGCTGGCGGTCGGGAAACGTTCCAGCGACAACGGTTTTTTCGCTGATTACGGTATCCCTTATTTTTCAGTGGATATACTGGATCCCGCTTCTTTTGCGGTACTGCCGCAGAAAGGGGTGTACGGCGTGGTGCATATGGCGGCACAGCTTCCGGCCACTATGCAAGGCTATTCCCCCCACCTGTATGTGGACACCAACCTTCACGGCACGCTCAATGTGCTGGAGTATGCGGTGCCGGCAGGCATGCAGCGGATGGTTTTCCCCAAGTCCTGGGCGGATATCACCTATTTGTGCGGTTCGCTCCGTCCGATTCCGGCCGACGCACCGGTGCGGTTCCCGCTTAACGACGACCATTCCTTGTACGCAATCACCAAAAACGCCGCCTGCGATGTGATACAGCATTATGCTGAAAAATACGGCTTCCGTTATTATATCCTTCGTTTCCCCAATATTTTCTGTTACCATCCCAATCCCACCTACCATGTGGACGGGGTGAAGCGTTGGACGGGGCAGCGCGCCATCATAGAGCAGGCCAAGCGGGGCGAAACCATCGAATTGTGGGGGAATCCCGATTGTGCGCGGGATGTGTTTTATGTGAAAGACTGCACGCAGATTATAGAGAAGACGCTTTCTTCCGACGGCGCCTGCGGACTGTATAATGTGGGCACAGGCAAGGTGGTCACCCGCCGTGAACAGATTCAGGGCATCATTGACCTCTGGTCGCCCAAGGGGCATCCCTCACGCATTGTTGTCAACCGTTCAAAACCCGATTCCCCCTGTTACCTGCTGGATATCTCCAAGACGGTGCGTGAATTGGGTTTTGAGCCGAAATACGATTACATGACCTACCTCAAGGATTTGAAATACGAAATGGAGCATAACCGTTTTGAAAAGCTTTGGGGCCGTGAAACCGATTATACGCAAGGCTTATGATACCGAAGATTCAGGATAGGGTCGTTGCGCTTTCCGTTTCCCTGCTGGAGGCGATGAAGCGGATGGACCGTTTGGGGGTGAAAATCCTCTTTGTTTTTTCCGGAGAACATTTTGAAGGGCTGCTGACCATAGGGGACATACAGCGGGCGCTGATCAAGGGGGGGGCCATGTCGGAAGCGGTGTCCGGCATTTTGGACAAAAACAAGATATACGCCTGGACAAGCGATTCGGAAGAAACCATTTTGGAAAAGATGCGTACCTTGCGTGCAGAGGTGATGCCGGTGCTGGACGCGGAGGGAAACCTCAAGGACGTGTGGTTCTGGAAGGATGTCTTTCTGAAGCCGGAAGGCTCGGCCCGAAAGCTGCTGGATTTGCCGGTGGTGGTGATGGCCGGCGGTCAGGGAAGCAGGCTGCGCCCCTTGACCAATGTGCTGCCCAAACCGTTGGTTCCGGTCGGGGAGAAGACCATGCTGGAAGAGATTATGGACCAGTTTGAGGGCATAGGCTGCCGCCGTTTCTTCCTCTCGGTGCGCTATAAAAGCGATATGGTGAGGTTTTACCTGAACCAGCTGGAACACCGCTATGACATTACTTTTCTGGAGGAGGAAAAGCCCTTGGGAACCATTGGAAGCGTCTCTCTCCTGGCTGACCGTATGGACACACCCTTTTTTGTGTCCAATTGCGATATACTGATAGATCAGGATTATAGGGATGTATATGATTACCATTGTGATAACCGCAATGACCTGACCATGGTTACTGCTGTGAAAACCCTGCGGATTCCCTACGGGGTGGTGGAGACCGGTGCGGACGGCCTGATGAGCGCCATCCGGGAAAAGCCGGAAAGCGCCTACCGCATCAATACAGGGGTGTACCTGTTCAATCCGGAACTGGTGCGGGAGATTCCTGCCGATACCCCTTACAATGTGACCGACCTTATGGAGAAGATCCGCCGCCGTGGAGGACGTGTAGGCTGTTTCCCGGTGAGTGAGAAAGCTTGGAAGGATATGGGCGAATGGAACGAATATTTGAAGTTGATACATGTGTACTGAACCGTTGCATAAACCATTGCGTCTGCTGCTGGTGGTAGGGACAGCCAACGATATTTTCATCTACCACATGGCACGTTGGCTGAAGGCCTCCATGGAGGTGGAAACCGATGTGTTCGAATGCTGGCCTGCGCATCAGCAGGCTTTTGACAGCGCCTATTACCACGAGGTGGCTTCAACCAGCCTGTACTCATGGTTTTACCGTCGTCCGCTGGCTTCGTTCACCAAAGACTGGGGGGCGCACCGGCAATTGGTCCGTTTCCTGCGGGGCAGGCATTACGATGTGATTCATTGCCATTGGCTTTCCGCACCGGTGGTGTTGTCCCGCTGCCTGTCACGGCACTGCGACCGCCTGTTCGCCACGTTTTGGGGCGGGGAACTGGAGCAGCAGCGGCTGTGGCGTTCCCATGCCTGTTATATGTGGCGGCTCCGCCGTTTCATGCGAAAGGTGGATGTGGTGGTCAATTCGGAGGAGTTTCATGAGAAAATCCGGGTTGCACTGCCGGAATTTCAGGGAACATACCGTAAAGGGAACCTGGGCTCGGCTCCGTTGGAGGAACTGTACCGGCTGATGGGGCGGAATGATCGTGCGGAGGCGCGCCGGCAATGGCAGATTGCCGATGATGCGGTTTCCGTGCTGATTGGTTACAGCGGCAAGGAGCTGCACCAGCATTTGGAGGTGATAGCGGCTTTCAGCCGTTACCCGGAGGGGAAGGGGACATTCCACCTGCTGGCCCCCATGACGCGCAGCGCCGATCCTGCCTATACCGCACAAGTGGAGCAGGCCTTGGCTTCTTCCGGCTACCGGTACACGCTGATACGCGACCGTTTCCTTTCCGATGCGGAACAAGCCTCCCTGCGCTATGCCACGGATGTGGCTTTCCAGGCTTCCCGATTTGACGGTTTTTCCCGCAGTATTGTCGAATGCTTGTGTGCGGGATCGCTTTTGCTATACGGCCAATGGCTTCCTTATGAAGCTTATCTGAAGGATTATGGGTTCTTTGCACTGCCTATGGCAAGTGCGGAGGATGGGGTGAGGCAATTGGTGCGGTTCTCTTCGCATAGGGAATCCTATGCAGCGCAATTGGCAGCCAATACCTCGTGCGGCCGTTCCCGTTTCCTTTGGTCGGAATGTATCCGGGACTGGGTGGACGCCTATCAAACATGCTAAAAGGTGAAACGTTTTTTTCGTGATTTCCTGATTTATGGTGTGGCCGGCATTTTGGGAAAAATTGCCGCGGTGCTGCTGATGCCGGTCTATACCGGCATACTGACGCAGGAGGAGTACGGCGCCATGGCGCTGATACTGCTATGCTACGGTGTCATTGACCTTTTTGCCAATCTGAACATACATTCAGGGGTGGCCCGGGATTATTATGAACCGGGTGTGCGGCGCAACGGATTGGTGTCTACCGGTTTTTTTTCCATACTGGCCATTTCCGTGACGGTTGCCGCTTTGCTGCTGCTCAGCCGCCATTTCTGGATGGATCATGTCATCGGGTTGGACCGCAAATTCGAATGGGCGTTTGTGGTCATGCTTTGCAGCGTGCCCTTCGGCAGTCTGCAGTCCTATTTCTTTCTGCTGACCCGTTTCCGGAAGAAACCGGTGCTTTATGTGATCGGCACCTTGGTCAGCCTGTTTATACGCCTGGGCATCTCCATTTACGGGGTGGTGTGCCTGCGGGCGGGTATTGCCAGCATCTTTGTCGGCGGATTATGTGCGGAAGTGTTCAGCATCTGCTTTTTCGGCATCATCAACCGGGAGGATATATGTTTTACATTCTGCCGGGACTACCTGAAACGTGCGCTTGTGTACGCTATTCCCACGCTGCCGGCAATTCTGGCAGGATGGTTGGACACCTCTGTGGGCCAGGTGCTGATCAGCCGTCATTTTTCGGTGGCGGAACTGGGGGTCTATTCGGTGGCGGTCAGCCTGGCTTCTGTTTTTACGCTGATAAGCATGGCTTTTAACAATATATGGTCGCCCTATTTGTTTGAAAACTACAAAAGGGAAGGATTTTGGCGGGAGGTGCGAAGGCTCTTTACGGTGATTGTGCTCGGATTGATGGGGATAAGTGTGCTGCTTTCCCTGTTTTCCAAGCCAATAGTACTGTTGCTCAGTACGCCGCAATATGTGGATGCGGCACGTTACCTGACCCTGCTCTGCCTGCCCATGTGCGTATACCTGCTTTTCCCCTTTGCCAGTGCGGGCGTGTCCGTCAGCCGCGACACCAAACATATCGGTATCGCCTATATGTGCGGTACGGGCATGAACCTACTCTTTCTTTTTCTGACCATCGGCCGGTGGGGGATAGTGGCCGTGCCTTTGTGCCTGACCCTTTCCCGGGTGACTTCCTATGCCTATTTGTATAGCGTCTCCCGGAAGAAAATGGCGTACCGCCTGCCTAACCTGCTGCTGGTGTTGCTGGCGCTGCTGGTGTCCGGCTGTTTTTTTCTGCAGATAATGTAAGCTGAAATGGAAATCTCCATCATCATCACCGTATACAATAAAGCGGCCTATCTGCCGGCCTGTCTGGATTCCTGCCTGGGACAGAAGGCGCCGGAGGGGAGTTTCGAGGTGATTGCGGTCAATGACGGATCCACGGACAATTCCCTGGAACTGTTGCAGCAGCGAGCGGCGGNNNNGGCCGATTCCAGGCTCCGTGTGATGGACCAGCCTAACGCGGGGCTCTCCATGGCCCGGAACAAAGGCATGGAGGCTGCTTGCGGGCGTTATGTGTGGTTTGTGGACGCGGACGACCGCATTGCCGAAGATGCGGTCCGCCTATTGTTGGAACATACCGCTTCGCATCCGGATGTGGTGAGCCTTTGTGCGCAGACGGAGGGGGTGGCGGAGGTGCGCAATGCCTTTCCTATGAAGGCTTGTAGCGGAAAAACGCTGCTGATTGGCAACAGCTTTGAGGACTGTGCCCCCTTTTACCTTCTCCGCCTTGATTTTCTGCGGAAACAGGGGCTGTCCTTCTATCCCGGCATTTGTCACGAAGATGCCGAATTCACGCCCCGTATGCTGTATTTGGCGGAGCGTGTGGAAATATGCCCCGAAGTGTTGTATATCGTATGGCCTGACCCGAATTCCCTGGGACGTCATCCGGTGGTGAAAAGAGCCTATGATTTGGTGACGGTGGCCGCTTCGCTATCCGATTTCTGCAGACGTGAGGTGTCGGAAGCGGAGGTGGCGGCGGTATTCGCTTTCCGCATTGCCAAAGCCTTGAACAACGGCCTGCATGTCATTTGCGGGCNNTTCAGCCGGGAGGAGCAGCGGGCGTACAATGGGTTCCTTTACCGGCACCGCCGGCTTTTCCGGGCGATGGGAGGATTGGTGAAATACCGTTTGGAGCGTGCGCTTTTCCGGCTTTTCCCCCGGCACGCTGTAGCGGTTTACCGTTGCATGAAAGGAGGTCGCGTATGAAAGTGGTGCATCTCTGCTTGAACACCATGTTTGATGTCAGCTACGCCTATCAGGATAACCTGTTGTCCAAGTACCATAGGAAGGCGGGGCATACGGTGACGCTTATCGCCACCATCTATAGGAGCAATGACCCGCAGACTGGAAAAGTGCGCAAAAGCCCTTTGCGGGAGGAGACGACCGCAGAAGGGGTGAAGGTGCTGCGGCTTACGCCCTGGCTACCCGAGCGGGTCAACCGCCGTTATCACTTGTATCACGGCCTTGCGGCGGCTTTGGAAAAGGAGCATCCTGATTTGCTGTTTGTCCATGGTCTTGCGTCACTTACCTACCTTTGCCTGCTGTCCTATCACCGGAGGCATCCGGAGACGCATATAGTGTTTGACAATCACGGCGACCGTTTTAACAGCTGCCGCAACTTGCTAGCATATTGCCATAACCGGTATTTTTTACGTTGGGTTGTCACCCGTCGCCTGGCCCGTATTGGAAGCCGGTTTTACGGTGTCACTCCTGCACGTTGTGACTTTTTGCGGGATATTTATGGAATTCCGGAAGACAAAATCGGTCTGCTGCTCATGGGAGCTGATGACGATGCGGTGGAAGCGGCGCGGGACGGTGGCTGGCGGGAGCGCATACGGGCGGAGTACGCTATCGGTCCGGAGGATGTGCTGGTGGTGACCGGAGGAAAGATAGACCGTCAGAAAAACATCCACCTCTTGGCTCAGGCGGTGGCCGAATCCCGGTTTAAAAATTTGAAATTATTGGTTTTCGGGGCTGTTACGGAAGAAATGAAGCCTGTTTTCGACGCTTTGGACAGCGACCGGGTGTTTTTTGCCGGCTGGGTGCCTTCGCAAGAGGTGTACCGCTTTTTTTATGCTGCCGATTTGGTGCTGTTTCCAGGCTTGCATTCGGTGCTTTGGGAACAGGCCCTGGCCTGTAAGGTGCCTTGCGGATTCAGCCGCCTGGACGGATTCGGGCATGTGGAGGTGGCGGGAACAATTCGTCTGGAGGAACACAGTGCGGAGGCATACCGTTCCAAACTGGAGGCGCTGCTTTCGGATCCGGAAGGTATAAACACATTGAAAAAAGCGGCGGATTCGGCGGAAAGGGAGTGTTTCCTATACAGTCGTATCGCCCGAAAAGTTGAAATGGATGTCACAGAAGCATAGCATAAAACCTGTATTGTTGCAAATCAATGCCTACCAGGGCTCCGGTTCCATCGGCCGTATAGCGGAGCAAATCGGGGAAAGGGCGCGTGAGGCCGGCTGGGAGTGCTATATCGCATCGGGGAGGCGCTATTCCCGCCCCTGCAAACTGAAGGAAATCCGTTTCTCCACCTTGTTTCAGGAGGGTATGCACATCCTGCTGAGCCTGCTGTTCGATGCGCACGGCCTGGGTTCCCGCCGGGCGACCCGCAGGCTGATACGCGCCATTGAAAAACTGCACCCTGATGTGATACATCTGCACAATGTGCATGGCTATTATTTGAACGTGCCGCTTTTGTTCGAATATTTGAAGAAAATGGATATGTCCATCGTATGGACGCTGCACGACTGCTGGCCCATGACCGGACATTGCGCCCATTTTGAGGCGGCTGCCTGCGAACGCTGGAAAACGGAGTGTCATCATTGCCCATTGCGGAAAGCCTATCCGAAGTCGCTGTGCCGGGACGGCTCCCGGCGAAATTTCCGGTTGAAAAAACAGCTTTTCACTGCCTTGCCCAAGCTTCGGATTGTCACGGTTTCCCAATGGCTGGGCGCTTTGGTGGGGCAGTCTGTTCTGCAGCAGTACCCGTTGCAGGTGATACATAACGGCATTGACCTGCAGCAATTCAGTCCGACCGCTTCGGATCTGCGCCAGCGCTTGGGGCTGGAAAACGCTTTTGTGCTATTGGGTGTGGCTTCCGTATGGTATAAGGAAAAGGGGCTGGAGGATTTCATCCGTCTGGCCGGTAATCCCGCGTATAAGGTGGTGCTGGTCGGTGTGACGGAAAAGCAGCGGGCCGCGCTTCCCCCGTCGGTGCTGACGGTGCTTCGCACGCAGCATCAGCAGGAGCTGGCCGCATATTATACCATGGCGGATGTTCTTGTTAACCCCACCTATAACGACAGTTTCCCTACGGTAAACTTGGAGGCGCTTGCCTGCGGCACGCCGGTTGTGACCTACCGGACTGGAGGCAGCCCGGAGGCGGTGGACGCGGA
>DBVK01000125.1:3129-5503 GCA_002308135.1 Bacteroidales bacterium UBA1266 | reverse complement strand
CGCTGTTTCACATACTGCCGGAGAAGGGTGGATTTGCCAACGCCACGGGCGCCCCGCAGGCATAGCATCGGCGCATCCCAGTTTATGCGGGACATGTATCCGCGCACAATATCAAGGCTTGTGGCTCTCAAAAAGGCCTCCTGCTTTGCAAACAATTCATCCATTTCTAATGACTTTTGTTTTACACACGAAACATTATTTCTGTAAAAATGTTCTGCACTCATAGCAAATTTAATCAATTTTTGCTATTTGTGTAAAGCATTTTCCAAATACAAAAGTATACAACTTTTGGATACAAATGTTATTTTTTATTTTGGAAAAAAAAGAAAATCGCGGTTCCATTCCGCGCTTCAGGTGATTTTTTTTCACCCCATGATAATCCGTATCGCTTTTTAATATAAATTTGCATTTTAACCAATGCAGGAGCGCTAATTTTATAAATCTTTATCTATTAAAAGAATATAAAACGTTATGAGCGAAAACAGCGAGAAATTGTTTGCAGAATTCCCTGAAATATCCACCGAAGCGTGGGAAGCTACCATCGAAAAAGACCTGAAAGGCGCCGACTACAACAAGAAACTGGTATGGAAAACCGATGAGCGCTTTGACGTGAAACCCTATTATCGCGAAGAGGATCTCCAACATCTGAACCACCTATCCTCCCAACCCGGACAATTCCCCTATGTGCGTGGCAACCGCAACGACGCCAATCCGTGGAGCATAGTGGAAACACTGCCCGCCGCCTCTCCCGAAGAAGCCAACAGCATGGCAAGGGAAAGCCTGTCCAAAGGAGCGGACGCTGTCATTTTCAACGTGGAAGGGATGAAACAACCCGAGGATGCGGACAAGCTCCTGGCAGGATTGGATTTGGCCGGCAAAGCCGTTTATTTTGATGCGGAAAACGGGCTGACAGCCTTTGCTGAAGCCTTGTGCCAATGGATGGAAAAACATCCGCAACAGGTTAAGCCACTGCATGGGGCTCTGCTGTGCGACCCCATCATGGATATGCTGCAACAGGGTAAATTCCGCAAAGACGCAGCATCGGACCTGCAGGCAATGGCCGGCATCATGCAACGCATGCTGAAACTGGCGCCGGATTTCCGTCCGCTTGGCATCAGAGGGCATGTGTTCGGCAACTGCGGCGCCACCCTTACCCAGGAACTGGCCTACACGCTGAATATCGCCAATGAATACCTTGCCTTCGCCAGCGAACACGGCATAGCGGCGGACACCATGGCACGCTGCCTGCAATTCACGTTTTCCATTGGCTCGGACTATTTCATGGAGATTGCCAAACCGAGAGCAGCCAGGCTGCTTTGGTCGGTTATCGTGGCCCAATACCTGCCGGATGCGGCGGAGAACGCCCGGATGAACCTGCTCAGCATGGCCTCCTCCTGGAACAAGACCCTGTTTGACGCGCATATCAACATCCTGAGGAACACGACTGAAGGCATGTCCGCAGCCATAGGGGGCGCGAATGCAATCGCCCTGCATCCGTTTGACGAGGCCTATAAAGTCTCCGACAATTTCTCCCGCCATATCGCACGGAATTCACAGATCATCCTGAAAGAGGAATCCCATTTTGACAAAGTGGTGGATCCGGCGGCCGGTTCGTATTATATTGAGAACCTCACCCACTCCATCATCGGGCAGGCCTGGGAGCTTTTCAAGGCCACGGAAAAAGCCGGAGGCATCATTGCAGAAGGCTTGAAAGGCAACATCAAAGCGGCGGTGGAGGAATCCTGCAGCAAACGCAACACCTGCATTGCCACCCGCAGACGCACCATTCTGGGCTCCAACCAATACCCCAATCTGACGGAAACGATGGCAGATAAGGTGGAGGCTTTGCCCCGCAGCGCTTTCGCCGGCCTGCAGCCCTACCGGGGCGCCATTCCGTTCGAGGAGCTGCGGCTGACCACGGAGCAATGGGCCAGTACCCACGGCGGAAAGCCCAAGGTGTTCCTGCTGAAAATCGGAAACCTTGCCATGCGGCAGGCCCGCGCCGGCTTTGTCACCAATTTCTTCGGATGCGCCGGTTACCAAATCGTGGAGACAGCCGGTTACGCCACGGCTGCGGAGGGCATTCAGGACGCCGTGCAATCGGGGGCTGCCATCGTTGCAATCTGCAGTTCGGATGAGGAATATCCGGTGTATGCTCCGGAAATCATAGAAGGCATACATAAAGCCTGTCCGCAAACCCATTGCATCATCGCCGGAAATCCGACAGAGAGCATGGAGGCGCTCAAAGCCGCCGGTGCGGAAGACTTCATCCATGTGCGCACCAATATTCTGGAAAGTTTAACCCATTATAACCAACTGATCTTAAAATAAACCATGATTGAGGCCATTGTCATTCTCGGTGTTGTCGGCGTAC
>DBVK01000125.1:0-3091 GCA_002308135.1 Bacteroidales bacterium UBA1266 | reverse complement strand
GATCCAAGAATAGAAGAAATCACGGAAGCGCTTCCGGGAGCCAACTGCGGCGGATGCGGCTATGCCGGTTGCCATGCCTTGGCTGAGGCCATCGTAAAAGCCGGCACGACCAAAGGCATCGTTTGTACAGCCGGAGGCAGCGAGACAGGCGTTAAAATAGCGGCCATCATGGGTGAAACCGCTGAAATCACTGCACCGAAACTGGCAGTTGTCCGTTGCAACGGGAATTGCACCAACGCCCCCGCCAAATTCCATTACGATTCGGCGGAGAGCTGCGCCTACGCGCACATGCTTTCCGTCGGGGAAAGCGGATGCGCTTTCGGCTGCCTGGGATTGGGCGACTGCGTACGCGCCTGTGAATTCAATGGCATACATTTACGGGAGGACGGACTGCCCGAAGTCAACCGCAGCATGTGTGTCGGCTGCGGCGGCTGCGCCAAGGCCTGCCCGAGGCAGCTGATTGAAATCCGCAGCCTGATAGAAAACAACATCGTTTGGGTGGCTTGCCGTAACCAGGAAAAGGGCGGCGAAGCGAAGAAGAATTGTTCCGCAGCCTGCATAGGATGCAAAAAATGCGAAAAGAACTGCCCGAACGCCGCCATCACGGTCACCAACAACCTGGCGGCCATTGACGGCAGCAAATGCAGCGGTTGCGGCATTTGTCTGAACGGATGTCCAACTTCCGCCATCCATTCCCTGCAACCCATTATGCAAGCCGCAGCCGAAGTCGCGGCAAACGCAGAAACCAACGTTGAACAAGCAAACGCCTGATGAAATATACGGAACTGGATACGGCATTGTTCGTGCGCAATCGGAAAAAACTGACCGAGCGCATGGAAGACCGTTCGGTCGCCATTCTCGTCTCCAACGACGAAATGCCTGAAAACGGGGACGAAACCTATCCTTTCCATCAGAACCCCAACCTGTTCTACCTTACCGGAATAGACCAGGAGAAAAGCATACTGCTGCTTTGCCCCCAGCATCCGGATCCGGAATACAGGGAAGCGCTGTTTCTGCAGCAGACCAACCCGACCATAGCCGTATGGAACGGCTACAAATACACCATGGAGCATGCCCGGCGTGTATCCGGCATACAAAACATCCATTGGCTGGAAGATTTTGACGTTTACCTTAAAACCGCGCTTTATGCGTCGGACACCGTCTACCTGGAATTGGATGAGGAAACACGCTTTTCCACAGAAGTGGAGACCCAAAAGCAGCGCTTCTGCCGCCGCATGAAAGACCGCTTCCCCCTACACACCTACCGCCGCCTCACACCTGTTCTGACAGACTTGCGGGTGCGCAAGGAAGGCGTGGAGACAGACCAGTTGCGAACAGCCATCGGCATTACGGCCAAGGCATTTGAGCGCGTGCTGCATACGCTGCGGCCCGGCATGAAAGAATACGAGCTGGAAGCGGAGCTTAGCTATGAATTCCTGCGGAACGGCGCTTCCGGACACGCCTTTATGCCTATTGTGGCCTCCGGAAAAAACAGCTGTGTGCTGCACTATATAACCAATGACCAGCTATGCCGGGACGGCGATGTGCTCCTGCTGGACTTCGGCTGCCGCTATGCCAACTATAACAGCGACATAAGCCGCACCATACCAGTCAACGGGCGCTTCACCGCACGCCAGCGTCAAGTGTACGAAGCCTGTCACCGCATCTATACCAAGGCAAAAGCGAACTACCTGCCTGGCATGACGATACGCAAGCTCAATGCTTTGGTGCACCAATGGATGAAAGAGGAACTGATAGGGCTCGGACTGTTTACGGAAGCGGATGTGGAAAAAAACAACGGCGATGCCATGCCGTTCATCCGCAAATACTACATGCACAACATCGGTCATTTTTTGGGACTGGACACCCACGATGTGGGCGACCGCGACCTGATGTTCGAGCCGGGCATGGTCCTCACTTGCGAACCGGGCATCTACATTGCCGATGAAGGCATAGGTGTCCGCATCGAAACCGACATGCTAATCACAGAAGCTTCACCTATCGACCTTGGGGCGGACATCCCTTCCGAGGCCGAAGAAGTTGAAGCGCTTATGAAAGCGGAAAATAATAACATTTATAAATAATAGTACCATGATGAAAAAGATTCTATGTCTTCTTGCCTTCTGTTGCCTTAGCTGGACCATCAGTGCACAACATGTGGACGTGAGAACGGCACAAAAGGTCGCAGAAAACTTCCTTGCACAGTATCAGTTACAGAAGAGTGGAAACAACCTTGAACTGTATGTCACAGAAAAAGCCAATGACTTGCAGAAATCCGGAGAAGCAACCGTATTCTATTATATTTTCAAAGCGCCTTCCCAGGGTTTTGTCATGGTTTCCGGAGACCAACGCATTGCACCGGTGCTGGCCTATTCCGCATCCAATGTCTTCGACACCACCGACATGCCTGAAAACCTGCGCGGATGGCTGCAGAACTACCGGGACGAAATCGCCTATACGCTGCGCACGGAAAACACGGCCGAAACCTATGCCCCTCTATGGAAGGCATACGAGGAGAACAATCTGGCGCAACTGCAGAAAACCACGGAAACGGTCTCCCCTTTGGTGGCAACCCAATGGAACCAGCGCAGCCCGTATAACAACCTATGCCCTTATAACGATTCCGTAATGTACCGCTGTCCGACAGGATGTCTGGCCACCGCCATGGCACAAATCCTGAAATTCTGGAACCACCCCTATCGTGGCACGGGATCCCACGCATACACGCACCCGAAATACGGATTGCAAAGCGCCAATTTCGGCAACACTGTCTATGACTGGAACAACATGACCAACACGTATTCCAGCTCCAGTTCCCAGGTTTCTAAAAATGCGGTCAGCACCCTGATGTACCATTGCGGCGTGGCTGTGACCATGGATTACGACTTTGACGGGAGCGGCGCCTACACCCTGCTGACCGATGATCAAATCGCCAAATTGGGTGTGTATGACGGCCGTACCGCCCTGAAGCGCTATTTCAACTGCGAATCCGTCATCGGCTATTACAGGGACTACTACGACCTCAGCGACTGGGTGAGATTGCTTAAAAACGAGCTGAACACCGGCAGGCCCATTTTATACGCCGGGCAGG
>DBVK01000141.1:15843-16409 GCA_002308135.1 Bacteroidales bacterium UBA1266 | reverse complement strand
GTCTTCCATAGCAAGGCTGCGGCGGGCGTTGTTGATTCGTTGATTCGTTGTGGATACCTTAAAATTATATACATAGGGAGGGTATGGCACGGTTTTTTTTAGTTAAAGGGGATTTTCCATACAAAAAATTCGCTGTTGATGAGAAAAGCATATTCAGATTTTATGGAACTTTGCGGCATGGTTAAAAAATGGAATACCCTTCTGCTGCCGTACGGCATTACATTATTGCTGTTCGTTTGTTCCTTATGGTTTTCGCACATCAACGAAAGACGCATTCTTCCGGAGAAAATCCACACTTACCTCCAGCATCGTTTCGAAACCAAGGAAAGGCAGATGGATGCCTACGCCGATTCCGTCATCACTCAAGGCCTGACTGACATTCCCAAACTGCTGGCTTTCTGCAAACGGCAAAACATTCAGAATTCGGAGTTTGTCTTTTATGTTTATGAGGATACGGAACTGAAAGCCTGGTCATCCAATACTGTAAACCTTCCGAGCCGGCTCAACCCACAGACAATGGCCCTTTCCGGGTACCATGTCTTCCGGAAAAACAAAACCTTCGTCCG
>DBVK01000141.1:12359-15720 GCA_002308135.1 Bacteroidales bacterium UBA1266 | reverse complement strand
CAGCCTGTATCCGACACCTATCCTATATCCGACACCCATGGGGAAGCGGTTTTTTCAGTGGCGATGAGCGACCCTGTCCCCGAATCCGACAGCAGGGCCTTTCTGGAATGCCTGCTGTGGCTGCTGACCTATACATCATTGTATATCGCCATCCGCAACCACCTGCGCCAGATACGTTTTTTCCGCAAGCGGCCTAACACTCTGTGCGGCATACTGCTGCTGCTTTCCATCACATTCATTTGCATTTTTCTGTATAGCAGCGTTCCGGCTTCTATCCATAGCTCCAAACTGTTCTCCAGTCTGTACTATTCATCTGCATTTCATTCGCTGGGAGGACTGTTTATGTGCAGTTATACCATGCTGGTGCTGGCTATCACCTGGGTCAAGGATTTCCACTGGCCGGAGAAACTGCAGACCAAAGGCGGCAGCTTTGTCCGACTGACCATAGCGCACCTGCTGTACATTGGCGCATTTATCTGTTTTTACCGCATGATGCTCGATGCGTCCTTCTATACCCTGCCAACGCTTACGTCCGGGAATTTTCTGCATGGAGGGGGACACACCCTGCTGATCAAAATGCTGTTCACCTTTTCCATGACAGCCATGCTCTGTGTGGTGCTGCTTTTTCTGGAAAGCGGCTATTTGCAATGTTTCCGCATCCCCATGGGGAAACGAAAAAGCGCCGGATACTGTCTGCTGTCCGCACTCATCGCACTATCCGCCTACCTGATTCTCATAGGGATGATGCCGAAAGGGGAAACACATAGCTTTTGGCTGACGGCCTCTTTGTTTTACGCAGCTATCGTCGGTGTAAATCTCGTTCACGCCCTACTGCCACATGACCGCTTCTACGTCCGCTACCAGACCCTTTCCTGCCTGATTTCCGTAATGCTGCTCTCTTTCCTGCTGGAAGACACCAACCACAAGCGGCTGCAATTGTCCCAGGAGTCATTTGCATCCTCCCTTCTGGATAAAGAAGACCCGATGATGCTATACAATCTTCGGGAAGTCAGCGACATGATGGATGAGGACACAAACCTGGCCATGCTGCTTTCCGACACCAACGTTTGGAAGACGGACCTGATGGAATTCCTTCAGGAGCAATACATCCAGCCATACTTTGAAAACCACCGCCAAAATCTGTCGGTCGGACGCCACAGCATTCCAACCGATCACGGCAACATCCGCCACCTTCTCCGGGTTTTCCGCTCCGGAGAACCGGATCCCCATTGCAAAGACCTGGTCTGTCTGGGCAAGCCCCAATTGGGAAGATCCCCCTACCTGCTGATGAAAGCGATTCCCTGCAAAGACAAGCTCCAACAGGAGGACACAGTGTTTATCGCCATGGAGATAAGCGGCGGCTCCGATTTCTTTAAGCCCAACTACCTGCTGAACCGTAACGAGCACCGCTTGGAAACCGAAATCCCCAGACTTTCCTGCGCCGAATACGAAGACGGCAGACTGGTCTCCAGCATTGACATGAACAATGTGTTCTATCTGGACATGCGGAACTATGAACTGGACACCCTGTACAACGGCATGGAATTCAAGCGCCAGCATATTCGCTACCAAGTCTATTTCCACTCACCCGACCATCTGATCCTGCTGGCATCGGCACAAACGCCTTTCCAACGGAGCATGGCCGTCTGCGCCTACCTTTTCCTGTTTTCCATCATACCCTTCACCTTGGTGCATGTGCTGGCTCATTTCAGGCAGCGCAGGCGTTTCTTGCTTGTCAGGCAGCGCGTGCAGCTGCTGATAGTGGGACTGATTCTGATGACCTCCATCGTCGGCAGCATACTGTTCTCCTTTTTTACACTGACTTTCAGCCGCTTGGATTTAAACCAGAGCTCCAACGAGCTTAGCAGCATGATATTGAACATGTTGCCAAGCGAAAACCTGAAGCCGGATTCGGCCACCACCAACTATCTGGACAGAAAGCTGGTGCCTTCGCTTCACCGTTTCGCGAGACAATATGTGGAAAACGCGAACATCTACACCCTGCAAGGGGAAGCCGTCATTGCCCTGGACAAGAGCCTGCCCATACTCCAAAACCCTGTCCGCCTCAATCCCAAGGTCATTGAGGAAATCCAGCACCGGCAGAAATCCTATTACCGGGACACGGATATCGGAAACTTCCGCACCCAGGCGCATATACTGTACAAACCCGTACGGAACCGGCAAGGCGAAGTGGTGGCCTATTTCAGCTTCCCCTCACAGCAGAAAGGAGGCTATATGGATTACCTGCTCACCTCCATTCTTCCGCTGTTTCTGTGCATTTATTTTGCCATTAATATCTTTTTCGCCTTTTTCGGATCCATGATAGGGAATTACCTGCTGGCTTCCCTTTCCCACATCGCCGAGTATTTGGGCAAGGTGAAACTGCACACCAAGAACCGGAAAATCCAATGGAAATACCATGATGAAATCGGACTGCTTGTGAGGGACTACAACCGCTTGATTGACGCTTTGGAAGTCAGTGCGGAAAGACTTGCCCGGACCGAAAGGGAATCGGCTTGGAAGGAACTTGCGCAACAAGTGGCGCATGAAATCAAGAACCCGCTGACCCCTATGAAACTGCGCACCCAGCAATTGCAACGGCATATCCAGGAAGGGAACTGCACCAATGAGCAATTGAAACAATATACGGAAATGATGATAGGACAGATTGACGCCCTGACCGACATCACCACCTCTTTCGCCTTCCTGTCCAAAATCCACCAGGGAAACGCATCGGAGCAGCGCCTGCTGGACATCATGAGAAACGCGCTGGATATGTACGAAAACTCCCCCGATTGCATCTTTGAGCTAAAATATGCGCCGGATGCGGAGAACGCTGCCGTCTGGATAGAGAGGGAACAATTGCTGCGCGTATTCAACAACCTGATCAAAAACGCCATACAGGCAAAAAAAGAGGGGATTCCCCAATACATTGTCCTGAAACTGGAGCATGCGGCCGACCAGCCGTTCTGGATTATTGAAATCACTGACTATGGCAAAGGCATGGACGAGGAGGACAAGAAAAACGCCTTCATCCCCCATTTCACCACCAAATCCACTGGGAGCGGGCTCGGACTTCCCATTGCGAAAAACATTATTTCTGATTGGGGCGGGGATATTCGTTTCGAATCCGAAAAAGGCAACTACACCTCCTTCTTCTTCCGCCTGCCGGAATACCACCCGTAAACCGCGCACCTCTCCACTGCAACCCGTCTAAAACGGGGATTCCCACTTGGTATGCAAATGCGTTACCCTATGCTTTTTGCATGTAGGATGCACTTTGGCTATACAATACAAAAAAAAGACTGACAACTAATTGATTGCCAGTCTTTCACGTACCCCCACTAGGAATCGAACCTAG
>DBVK01000141.1:5173-12336 GCA_002308135.1 Bacteroidales bacterium UBA1266 | reverse complement strand
CGTTCTATCCGTTGAACTATGAGGGCTTTGCCGACAGCCGCAAAAGTAGCGCTTTTTTGCTTATCCGCCGGGCTTTCTGTCAAATCTTTTTTATCGGACATCCGTAAGTTGCTGATACAGGTAATCTTGTATATCCGTCCGTATGTTCATGGACGACAGCTTTGTATTGCTTGCGTCCGGAGAAACCCGGTTGGACAGGAAGATATAGCCTAACTCATGCGCAGGGTCCACCCAGAAAAAAGTGCCGGTGAAACCGCTATGCCCATAGCTTTGGGGGGACGGGAGACTGCCGCAGGGTGAGGGACCGCTGCGGGAAGGCTTGTCGAAACCCAGCGCGCGCCGGCAACCGGAAGGATAGTAATAACGGGTGAACATCGCAACGGTTTCGGGACGGAAATAGCTCACGCCCCTGTATGTGCCGCCGTTTAACAGCATCTGCAGAAGCCTGGCCAGATCCCCAGCCGTGGAGAACAGGCCGGCATGACCGCACACACCGCCCATCATGGCTGCCCCCTGGTCATGCACATAAGCACACACCTCCTGATGGCGGAATGTCTGATCGTTTTCCGTCGGTGCAACCTGGGATTTAGGGAAATGCAGGTATGGGTTGAAACAGGTGTGNNCCATGGGACGGTACAGCCGCTCCGTCAGAAAGGTGTCCAGCCGCTGTCCGCTGACGGCTTTCACCATATCGGCCAGCAGGTAAAATCCCATGTCGCTGTACAAATAGGACTTGTCCTTTTTCAAAGGCGACATTGCAATGAGATGGCGTATAGAGTCCCTGTAGTCCGCCCGCATATACATGCCATCGCAAACGGGAACCGTGTACTCCCCTTCCGGAGTCTTCCGATAGATTTCCTCGCCCCAATGCGTGTAAAAGGGCATCCAGGCCTTAAGTCCGGCCGTATGGGTCATGATTTCCGCAATGGTGATATGCTCCTTGTTGCTGCCCTTCAAATAGGGAAGATAATCCGACAAAGGATCCTCCAGGCGGATACGGCGCTGTTCGTACAGCAGCATCACCGCCATGGTGGTAGCCAGGGATTTGGTGACCGAAGCCAGGTCATAGAGGGTTTCGTCACTCACCGGACGGCGGTCTTGGTAGGAATAGTTACCGAAAGACTTGTCATACACCACCTTGGCCCTATGGGTGACCACAACCCTGCAACCGGGATAGGCACCGGCTTCCAAGCCTTTCCTGACCAAGGAATCTATATAAGGCAAGGAGGGAGAGCTTGCACTGTCATAAGGTTGCAGCTCGGGCATAAGCGCAAGGGAAATGCCCTCCCCTGCCTCAAAACCATTTACCTCCACAGGCAATTTCCCCCTGACAGGGATATGATGCGCCAAAGCCTCCACCACCGCCCGTTCGGCTGCCGCCGTGGGATGGTAAGCCACCAAAAGGGCTGAGGTGCGGTGGGCGGAAGGAAGAAAATTCAAACAATAGGGATTCCCCATGACAACAAGCAGCATGTGCCTGTGCTCCGATAGGGTTTCCAGCAGGCGCACCACATTCGGATGAAGGCCGTAATTGTCCTTGGGGTATTGGGAAAGGCAGGACAGCGTCACCACCATCACATCCGCCGTATCAGACATCCGCATAAAAGCGGCGGACAAAGAGGTGTCTGAGGCTTGACCGGGGGTGATCCGCAGGGTTTTTGTCCCATAGTTCCGCTGCAAATAATCGTCAATGGGACCGGATGCATTACCTATGCGCAAATGGGTGACGGTTTTCGCCCGCGCGGGAATGGGCACCAGGTGGTGACGGTTTTTCAGCAGGGTCAGGGAAGCCTCGGACAAACGCCGTGTCACCTCTTGGGCGGCAAGGCTGTTGAGGTCTTCCACCAAATGGCTTTCGGAAACAGCTCCGGCATACGGCAGCACATATTTCTTCTTCATACGCAGCACGCGCAGACAGCACGCGTCAATAAGGGCTTCGCTCAACACCCCTTCCTGCACCGCTTCTCTGATTTTTTGCAAAGCCAGCACCGGATCCAAAGGGAGCAACAGCATATCGGCTCCGGCCAATAAAATCCGCACCTCCAATTCCCCGTCCGGATAGATGTTATGTATGCCTTTCATTTCCAAGGCATCGGTAATGACCAAACCGTCAAAGCCCATCTGTTCGCGCAGCAAATCGTGCTGAATGGGATGGGAAAGCGTGGCAATGGCATGGGAATCCAGTGCCGGCACCTTCAAATGCCCGACCATCACGCCGTCCACGCCGGCGCGGATAAGCGCAGCGAAAGGCGACAGTTCCGTTTTCTGCAAGTGCCGGTATGAATGGCTGATGGTTGGTGTGGCCGCATGGGAATCCGTCTCCGTGTCCCCGTGTCCGGGGAAATGCTTGGCCGTCGCCATCACCCCGTGATCCTGCATACCCTTCATATAGGCGATACCGCAACGGGACACCCAGAACGGGTCACTGCCGAAGGAACGGCTGTTAATGACAGGATTCTGTGGATTGTTGTTAATGTCCACATCCGGAGCGAAATTCACGTGCACACCGATGCGGTGGCACTGCAGCGCCATCTGCCGGCCCATTTCATAAATTGCCGCCGTATCCCTTCCTGCCCCCATGGCCATCTGCCGGGGATACAAGTCCACACTGTCCAGGCGCATGCCCAAGCCCCATTCGCCGTCAATGGAGATCATCAACGGTATGCGGCTTGCCTCCTGCAGGCGGTTGGTCAGACGTGCCTGACAAACCGGATAAGCTTGGAAAAAACAATAGCCGCCCCACTGGTATCGCTGGAGCTGCGCAATCATTGTATCGTTGTATGCCTTTCCCTTATTAGAATGAATGCGCAGCATCATCAGCTGCGCAATCTTCTGGTCCAAACTCATGGTTTGCAACACGGAGTCCGCCCAGGGCTTCCCCACCGTTGCTGGTGGGGAAGCGTGTGAAACGGACAAAGGGAAGGCAAATGGGGCTGACAGTAGAAAAAACAACAAACATTCAACCCACCACTTGCGTCTAATCATTATTCTTTAGTAATTTTTATAACAGTAATTAATTGATTCTCATTATAAACGCCAAGGTAATACATACCGGGGGCCAAGGACTGCAGGGAAACGCTTGTGCGGGTATCCTCCAATGCAATCCGTTGCAGGCAACGTCCGCTGATGTCCAACAGACGCAGGGCATCGGCACGCATACCGTCCTTCTGTTCAAAGAAGAGCTGCCTGGAAGCGGGGTTGGGGTACACGCTGAAGCAACGGGCGGCGGCAGCCTCGGAAACGCCGTCATTCACAAGGGTTGTCAGATGCAGGGTCACCACACTGTCACAACCGTGGACATTGACGAGGGTCAAGACGAAGACCGAATCACCGACTGCCGTACCGGCAATGTCAAAGCCGTTCTCCTGATAGCTTTCGCCTTGTTTGATGGTGTCATACAATTCGGAAGACGTTTTCGGGTTGATGGTCAGCTGCAGAATGACCACGCTGTCGCAGCCGAGCCAATTGGTCCTGTATAAGGTGTCGGAAAGACCGGTTTTGCCCGTGGTGTTTTCCGCTGCAATATCAAAGCCGTTCTTCTGATAGGCTTGTCCGTCACAGATGGTGTCAGCGAGTTGTGTCAGGATGCTCCCATTGACCGTGAGCAGCAATTCGAATATGCTGTCGCAACCATGTACGGTTTTACGTTCCAAGCGGTACAAGCCGCTGACCGTCCCCTCTTGGAAAATGGTGTCTTTCCAGGTGTAGGGCAAACTATTGGAACACACTGTTATGGTGTCCCGGACCAGGTATTCCGGATGCACATCCATCACCACACCGCGCATCAGGTTATAGCTGTTATTGCCATAAACCCCGTTTGTCTCCACAAAAAAGCGCGTCCGCCCAACCGCCTGGTAAGGGGCAATGCTCAGCGTGTCCATCGTGCCTATGGTATAGTTGATGCCGCACCAATGGTAAATCAGGCCGCTGGCAGGACTCTTGGGCGCAATGTCCTTGCCTTCCGAATGGCAGAGGTCATTGTCATGCTCCACGTCCAAGGAAATGTAGGCATTGGTGAAAGCGGCCTCGAAAGTATGCGGAGTTGTATCGGCAAGCGATTGCACCAAAGAGTAACTGGTACCCTTGCTGACATTGTCGACCCAAACCTGGTCCAAACTGTAGCGCGGCATTTCGGAAAGCGAAAATGTCATATTGGTAGGAACAAGCGCATTGGAGGCAAAGCCAAGGAACAAATAGGAGGCGGTCATTTCCACCGTGCTGCCAAAGCAGTTCCCCGGATTGGGAAGCAGCACGTTGCCGGAAGCGTTGATACGGCTCTTCGAAGCAACGACAGCCGTTCCATCGTACTGCCGAACATTCGCTTTGGTGGCGGAGAACAGCAATTCGCCCTGCGCCTCCATATTCCCTACCATCAGCACCGGATAGGCCTGAGTGGTGGTGGTGTAGCCGTGCACATCGCTGAAGGAGATAACGGTTCCCTTGGTGACATTTTTAGCCTCCATAATAAAAACAATCAGTTTGGAGAGATCCCAGGTGCCGCCCCAGGACACTCTTTCAAACATGGAGAAAGGCAGGGTGATATAACCGTCCTTGTCCACGGCGGTGAAAGGAATGTCATACACATAATATTCAAAACAGTACTCATGCCACTGGCCTTTCTTCAGGCAGTTGGACAGACCGATGTTAAGACTCTCCGCATATCCCTGCACATTCACTTTGAAGCGGATGCCTTCGGCATTGCTCAAATCCACATAGAAACTGTCCGGATAGGCGCCCAGGGAATACTCGTCCGGCAGCAGCGTGCCGCCACGGTCCATGTTTTTGAAGCCTATCTTTTTCCCGCTCAGGAAATCGGTCTGGGCGGTCATGGAGAAAACCTGGTTGGAGTCAATGGTGAACAAGGTGTTGTTTGTGAAATCGTACGCACCGTCGCCGATGTCGTCGCCCACCTTGTCGGCATGAGCCAGCAAGGTGTCAATCTGCCATTGTTTCCAGGTTTTGAACCCGTTCATCTCTATGCGTTTATACGCAGTGGTCACATTGGAAAGCACCACCTGATCCGCAATGACTTTCGGTTTGCCGGGCATATTGGCGCTAGCCAGGGTAACCGTAGACGACATGCCGGCGAAGGTCTTGAGGGTCAGCGAAGCGCCAGCCTCAAACACGATTGCCCCCGTGGCATAATCGTTCGTACGCAATGTCAGGAATTGCTTCGCTTCAACCGTGCCCCTGTGGATTACCACAGCACCACTGATGTAAATGGTGTCAAAACTCAAAACCAAATCATTGGANNCATTGGATGCCGAATCCATCAGGTTGGAGACCACAGCGGCGGTCATGGTATAGGTCTTGCCCCGTTCACCCAGGCCGGTGAACCAGCCCCCCTTAGGTTCCGTAGAAGTGTTTCCGCTAGCTACAATACGCAGATTTCCGGCTGGCGTAGCATACAGCATGCCGGAAAGAAGCACGCCCAGACACAGCCCTGCAAGAATACGAAATGGTGTTTTCATTTCTGTTGTGATTTTGATTAAACAATTTGCAAATTTATGCATAATTACAATATAAAACCGACCGCAATGAAAAAAAAAAAACTTTTTTCCTCCTTTGTCCCCCCTGGGCGGCCGCAAAAAAAAACTGCTGTTTTTCCCCGGAAACACACAATAGATTGGCATGGTTTTTCGTTAATTAATCACTTTTAACACATTTTATCCGGTATGATAAAGAAAACAACCTTCGGGAAAAAAACCGCCATCGTGACCGGAGCCTCCTCCGGTATAGGCAAGGCCTTGGCCCTTTCTCTTGCAGGGAAAGGCGCTTCTGTCATGCTGGCAGCGCGTCGGGAGGATTTGTTGAAGGACATTGTCCGTGAGATAACGGACAAAGGAGGCGAAGCCGCCTATTGCCTGACCGACGTCAGCCGGGAGGAAGACTGCAAAGCGCTGGTGGAAAAGACCGTGCAAACATGGGGCAAAGTGGACATACTGATTTGCAACGCAGGCATCTCCATGCGCGCCAATTTTGACGACGTGGATTTGGCGGTGATACACCGCCTGATGGACGTGAATTTCTTCGGCACCGTCAATTGCACCAAATTCGCCCTTCCCTACCTGCAGCAGTCCAAAGGCAGCCTCGTGGGTGTCTCCTCCACCGCTGGAATACACGGTTTGCCTTGGCGCACAGGCTACTCTGCCTCAAAATTCGCCATCACCGGCTTTTTGGAGACCATACGGCTGGAAAACATAAACAAAGGCCTTCACGTCATGATCGCCTACCCGGGTTTCACCGCTTCGGAAATACGCTACCATGCCCTTACCGCCAACGGATCCGCCCAAGGGAGCACCCCAAGGAACGAAAACGCCATGATTTCCAGCGAGGCCACAGCCGCCCATATCCTGAAAGGCATTGAAAAAAGGATACAGTACCAAGTCACCTTTACCGATATCGTGGTGTACTTTGCCAAATTCGTGTGCAAACACCTGCTCAACCGCGTGGTTTACGCTATGATGGCAAAAGAACCCGATGCGCCTACCAAAGAATAATCCATGGAAAACGAGAATTTTATCGATTATGTGAAAATATGGTTCCACTCCGGACGCGGAGGCGACGGATCCGCCCATCTCGCCCGTTCCGCCCAAACCCCCAAAGGCNNACGGCAATGCCCAATTGTGGACGCTGCTTCACCTCAAATACACCAAGCACCTGGTCGCGGAAGACGGAGAGGCCGGCGGGAAAAACCAGCGCTTCGGCAAAAACGGCCGGGACGTGGTGGTGGAAGTTCCGCTAGGCACCATCGTACGTAACAGCGACACCATGGAAAAAGAGGCTGAAATTCTGGAAGACGGCCAGGAAATCATCTACCTGCGCGGCGGACGCGGAGGCTTGGGCAACACCCACTTCAAATCATCCGTGCGGCAGACACCCCGTTTCGCCCAACCCGGGGAAAGCGGTTCGGAAGGCTGGAAGATACTGGAGTTGCAGGTTTTGGCGGACGTCGGCCTGGTAGGCTTTCCCAATGCCGGAAAATCCACCTTCATTTCCGTGGTTTCCAACGCCCGCCCGAAAATCGCCAATTATCCCTTCACCACCCTTAAACCCAATTTGGGCATGGTGCCCTATCGCGACCAATACTCTTTTGTGGTGGCCGACATTCCGGGCATTATCGAGGGCGCTTCCGAAGGGAAGGGGCTGGGGCTGCGCTTCCT
>DBVK01000141.1:4800-5154 GCA_002308135.1 Bacteroidales bacterium UBA1266 | reverse complement strand
CGCAATTCCGTCCTGATGTTCATCGTACCGGTGGATTCGGAAGACATTATGAACGAATACCGTGTGCTCCTGAACGAGCTGAAGCAGTACAATCCCGAGCTGTTGGACAAAAAACGCCTGCTGGTGGTATCCAAATGCGACCTGATACCGCCCGAGGAACTCCGCAACATAAAGAAAAAGCTTCGCGGCGACATTCCGCTACTGTTCATGTCCGCACACGCCCAAATGGGCGTTTCCGAAGTGAAAGACGCCTTGTGGCAACTGCTCCACGAGGAAGCATGAACCCAGGCTGCGAAAATAAACCAAAAGAGGAAACCGTCCGGTTTCCTCTTTTTTTGCTCCCCCTGCTGGACT
>DBVK01000141.1:0-4667 GCA_002308135.1 Bacteroidales bacterium UBA1266 | reverse complement strand
CCAACTGAGCTAAGGAGGAATATTTTCTCCACTTTTACGGCTGCAAAAGTACCGATTTTTCCAATACCCAGCGCCTGTCTTCCGAATATTTTTTTCAGGAAGTAAACATTTGTTTTTCTACACCTTCCCTTCACCTTCCGGAAAGTGTTTTCCCATGCTTTCCACAAACGGATTGGAAAAGTGGCAGTTTTTTTTATTTCTGGTGCAGAACCTGCAGCGCTTTACGCACCATGCTGTCTTCCTGATTGGTCAAATACGCATATCCCTCCTCACCGTAAAGATTACGGGCGATATAGGCCTTGCACCATTTCCTGATGGCTTGGCGTGAACCGGCTGTAGCCTTTTGCGTGGAGATTTTCTGTTCTTCACCTTGGCGCATGATTTCCGCCACCATGGCATCGCTGACCGAAAAGCGGCGGTCAAAGGCACGCACATCCGGACAATCCGCCCATTCCGCCCTATGCGCGTCGGTGTAGGCCAAGGCATAGCGGAACAGCACGCCGGCATAGGACAATTGGTTGAAGTACACATAATCCTCCGAGGTGTCAACAGGAACGAATATATCGGGAATAATACCGCCTCCCCCGTATACAGTCTTTCCTTTCGGGGTTTTGAACTTCAAGGAATCGGCAACGGGCATGCTGTCGGCCGAATTCATCTCCCCATGCAGGTAACGGCTGGCAATATCCTCCTCGTAATGGTCAAAGGGCTTTTGTATGCAGCGTCCGGTAGGGGTGTAATAGCGGGCGACCGTCAGCAGCAGCTCGGAGCTGTCCATAAGGTTGAAGCTGCGCTGCACCAGGCCTTTCCCGAATGATCGGTGGCCGACGACCACACCCCTGTCCTGGTCCTGAATGGCGCCGGCGACGATTTCCGAGGCGGAGGCCGACCATTCGTCAATCAGCACCACCAGCTCCTGATCCTCCCTTTCGAACGAGCCGCGGGAAGTCGCCCGGAACACATCGGTTCCCATGGCCTTCCCCCTGGTGCTCACAATGACTTTGCGTGCGCCGAGAAACTCATCGCAGACGGCGATGGCAGCCTGCAGCGAGCCGCCGGAATTGCCCCGCAAATCCAGAATAAGCTTTTGCATGCCCTTCGCCAGCAGCTTGTGCAAGGCTTGGGTGAATTCATCCCCTGTGGTGGCTGAAAAACTGTTGATTTGGATATAACCAATGCCCGGCTCGAGCATATAGGCCACATCCACGCTTTGAATGGCGATTTTGTCCCTGACAATCTCAAACTCCAGCTGCTGGCCGTGCACGGGACGCCACACGTCCAGACGCACCTTGGTGCCGCGCTTCCCACGCAGTTTCCCGATCACATCGGCATTTTGGATGCGCACACCGGCCACCGTCTCCCCGTCCACCCGGATGATTTTGTCCCCGGCGAGCACCCCCGCCTTCTGCGAAGGTCCCGAAGGGGTCACACTGATCACGGTAATGGTGTCGTCCAAGAGATTAAACGTGATGCCTATGCCTTCAAAACCTCCCATAAGCACCGCATTGTAGCGTTGCGCCTCTTTGGCCGGGATATAGGAAGAATGCGGATCCAGCGCCTTCAGCAGGGCCGTGATCATCTCATCCGTCAGGGAATCCCCGTCCAGGTCCTCATAATAATAGGTCTCAATCAGGCCTCGCACATAATCCGACTTGTCCCAACGGGATAAAGAAGGCGTGACGGCAGGCTGTATGCGGGTTTTGCGCATGGGCATATAGGTCCCAAGCAAAATCCCTAAAGCCAGCGACAGCGACAGGTACAATACCGCTTCCCTCTCCCGTATCTGCATTATTTCAGCAAATCTTCAAAACCTTTCTTCCCCTTGCGTATGGCCTTGTTCAAGGCTGCTTCCGGATGTTCGGTGCGCGGTCTGGGGCAACGGTACATTTTTTTCAGCGGATCCCTGTCAATAATCATGGATTCCAGCTTTTTCATATCCGGCACTTCCTTCCACTGGCTGAACTCCTCATAGGTAACGGACAGAAAAGCCACATTCGTGCCTATGCCCCGGCGGTCCAAACGGAAGTTCCTGGCCAGACGTACCGGTGTGCAGAGCGTGCCGCCGACTTTCACATCCCGGGGATGGGGATAGCTCACAATATGGGTGCGGTCCGCGGACAATTCCACCGCGACATTTTGGTCGTAGTTTTTTTTCGTTTTGTAGACAATACAAGGCGGTTCGGCTATACCGACCTGGGCGTTCGCCGCATCAGGGGCGAAAAACACACCCAACAGCGCCAAAAGCAGTAGTTTTTTCATGTATGTGTTTTTTTTTGTTAGTACTATAGGGAATAATCTTAAAATTTCCGGATTTATTGTATCCGCTGCCGCTTATTTTTCTTTCTTACTATCAGAAGGCATGAAATGCAGGCGGTTAAACGGCAAGCCCAGGCAAAGGGAAGCCCCTTTTTTTTATCCGCCGGACAAGGAATCACATTGGATAAATGACTAATTTTGCAGTTTGAACAAACACTTCGCACCATGATTAAGCACAAGGAGGAAATGGAGACCATCTATCCGGAACATGTATGTGACGGCGCAGGTTCCATTGAAAAGAAATTTGTCTTCTCCACAGAGGAGATGCTGGGCAAAGCCAAGATGTTCGCCCGCATCACCCTGCCGGACGGCAGCAGCATAGGAGAGCACCCGCACCAGCCGGATGCGGAAATCTATTACATCCTGGAAGGGGAATTGGTGGTGACCGACAACGAACGGCAGGAAACACTTCACCCCGGAGATGCGGTTTTCACAGGAAACGGAAACAGGCACAGCGTCACCAACAAAAGCGGCAAACCAGCCGTACTGATGGCGGTGATACTTTGGTAAGTGTGAAGACGTGAAAATGTGAAAATGTGAAGACGTGAAGAAAATCTTTAACCCCTTAAACAACCTAACATCTTAACATTTAACAAAATTCATAAGGCAATGAACATAGCAAGCAATTTCAACAATATACGCAGTCAGCTGCCGGAGCATGTAAAGCTGATAGCGGTCTCCAAGTTCAAGCCGGTCAGCGACCTGATGGAGGCTTACAAGGCGGGGCAGCGGATTTTTGGGGAGAATAAGGCGCAGGAAATGACCGAAAAGCACGAAGCCCTGCCCAAAGACATTGAATGGCATTTCATAGGCCACCTGCAGACCAACAAAATAAAGTACATCATCCCTTACGTGCACTGCATCCACAGTATTGACAGCGCACACCTGCTGGCCGAGGTGGACAAACAGGCGGCTAAGCACGGCCGCACCGTCCCCTGCCTGCTGCAGTTCCACATCGCCACGGAAGAGAGCAAGTTCGGCTTTTCCTATGAGGAGGCGGCGGAGATGCTAAAATCGCCTGAGTTCCGCACATGGGAACATATAGCCATACACGGAGTGATGGGCATGGCAACCAACACGGAGGACAGCGCGCTTGTACGCAAGGAGTTCCATACATTGAAAACGTATTTTGACCGGCTGAAACAAACTTTTTTCGCCGGACAGGAAAGCTTCAGGGAAATCTCCATGGGCATGACCGGAGACTATCCCTTAGCCATTGAAGAAGGCAGCACCATGGTGCGCATCGGCAGCGCGATTTTCGGGCCGAGAATGTACGTTTAATGATTAGTGGGGAACAAAAGGGATAAAACGCAATCGTTCGGGACCGGGCGGCAGACACGGACCGAACAGTAATGCGGAAAGAGGGAACGGGGAACAATGACGCTCAGGGATTTCAAAGATCGGATGATCAGCCTTTTCGGCAAACCGCAGCTGGAGGGATCCAGCCGGCCGGACGGCGGCACCAGCTGCTATCGGCCCATCCAGCGGAAAAACCGGCAGGAGGAGAATCTGGCCCGGGAGAAGGCAGCGGAATATGCCGCGGCCCAGCCCCAGGTGGCCTACGCCCATTCGGGCTTTACGGGCATGAACCCGCCTGAGGCGGGGAACATGCCCTACCAGAGCACCCTGGGGGCGGATCCCTACGGATACGGCGCTGCCCAGGCGGCCCAGCAGGAATACCGGGCGGGATATGCCCAGGCCCAGGGCCGGCAGCAGGACGCGGGCGCGGCTGCGGGATATGCCTGGCGTCCGCCGGAACCCCCGGCAGAGAATATTTCCTACATGCCCGGGGTATCAGCATCCAGCGCCGGCAGCAGCTTTACCCACGTGGAGCACATCATGGCCATCACCTCCCTGCAGAGCTGCTATGACGCCATTGAATGCATGAAGAACGGGGAAACCCTGATCGTGACCCTGGATGTGCTGGGCAGCGAGGGGGAAAGCATCCGGTGCCAGGATATGCTGGCCGGAGCCGCCTTCACCCTGCAGTGCACGGTGCGGAACCTGGCCAGCGTGGGCGTGGTGGTGATCGCCCCGGCGGGAGTCAAGATTCTTCCGGAACAGTCGGGAAGCAGCTATGCCATCCCGGATCCGTACGCCACGCCGGTGCAGCCCTATCCNNGGGCGGGAGCGCCGGGCCAGCCGGAACGCTGTGGGCTGGGAGAATGCCGCCCAGGGCGGCAGCCAGGGCTTCAACCCCTATACCGGCAGCATGCCGGCGGCGGCAGGCAACTACGGAGCCTACGGAGGGTACTGAGGAGAATCGGCCCGGAGCGGGCCTGAAGCAAAAAGAGAGGAGAACGGAAAATGGAAAGGGTTACGGTTGATCTGATCAGCACGAAGGAGTTTTC
>DBVK01000137.1:11437-11559 GCA_002308135.1 Bacteroidales bacterium UBA1266 | reverse complement strand
GTGCGCACCAGAAATCCCTCCTGGATAAGGAAAGGTTCATACACCTCCTCAATGGTGCCGGCATCCTCTCCCACCGCCGTGGCGATGGTGCTGATACCGACCGGTCCCCCCTTGAACTTGTG
>DBVK01000137.1:1940-11317 GCA_002308135.1 Bacteroidales bacterium UBA1266 | reverse complement strand
CGGCGCAGCAGCAGGTTGGCGATACGGGGCGTCCCGCGGCTGCGGCGGGCAATCTCGTGGGCGGCGTTCTTTTCAATGTCAATCCGCAGTATGCCGGCCGAGCGGGTGATGATTTTTTCCAGCGTGGCGGTGTCGTAATAGTTGAGCCGCAGGTTGATGCCGAATCGGGAGCGCAGTGGGGCGGTAAGCAGCCCCGAGCGGGTGGTGGCACCCACTAACGTAAAGTGGTTCAGGCCGATTTGCACGTTGCGCGCGTTGGGACCCGATTCAATCAGTATGTCAATCTTGTAGTCCTCCATGGCGGAATACAGGTATTCCTCCACTACGGGGGTGAGCCGGTGAATCTCATCTATGAATAGCACATCGTTGGTTTCCAGGTTGGTGAGCAGTCCCGCCAAATCACCCGGCTTGTCAATGACGGGGCCGGAGGTGATGCGGAGGTTCACGCCCATTTCGTTGGCGATGATGTGGGAGAGGGTGGTTTTGCCCAATCCGGGAGGGCCGTGCAGCAGCACATGATCCAGGGATTCCCCTCTTTGCTTGGCCGCCCGGACGAACACTTTCAGGTTCTCCACCACCTGCTCCTGCCCGGCGAAATCATTGAAATCGCTTGGCCGGATAACTTTCTCTATTTCCTTTTCCGAAAGGCTGAGGCGTTCGGCGGAGGGATCCAGGTTGGGGTTTATCATAACGTGTTATTTTCCTGTTTAATGCTTTTTTTTCGCTGTGTTTTACGCAGGCTTCCCTTACAAAGGCGCTTAAAATGCAAAGTTCCACAAAATCTGAATACGGAAGGAGGCGTTCCGGGGAAATTTTTCCACATAAATTTATGGGGAAACAGTGTCCGGATATTCCCTTTTGTTGTACCTTTGCACACGTAATTTTCCGGATAGGGACGCAAGCGGTGCGTCCTTATCGTGTGTTTGACCTTAAAATTTCTATACTGATGAAAGTGGATGTGTTACTGGGCCTGCAATGGGGCGACGAAGGCAAAGGAAAGGCCGTGGATGTGCTGACTCCGCATTACGATGTGGTGGCGCGTTTCCAAGGCGGCCCTAACGCCGGGCATACCTTGGAGTTTGAAGGGCACAAGATGGTGCTGCATACCATTCCTTCCGGAATTTTCAGGGAAAACACCCGCAATGTCATCGGTAACGGGGTGATTATCGACCCCTATGTGATGTGCCAGGAGATGAAGGAAGCCTCCCTGTACACCGATGTGAAGTCCAAATTGTTCATATCATTGAAGGCCAACCTGATCCTTCCTACGCACCGTTTGCTGGACCATGCCAACGAAGCGGCCATGGGCAGCCGTAAGATAGGCTCCACCCTCAAAGGCATAGGCCCCACCTATACGGACAAGACCGCACGGAAAGGCATACGGGTCGGGGATATACTTTCTCCGGATTTTGAAGCCAAGTACCGCAAATTAAAGGAAATGCACCTGCACCAGGTGGAAAGCATGGGCTTTGATGCAAAGGATGTGCGCATGGAAGGCATGCCGTTTGAAGCCTACGAAAGCGCGTGGATGGAGGCGTTGGATTCCTTGCGCGCCTGTCAGCTGGTTTCCACAGAATACCTCATCAACCATGCGCTGACCGATGGAAAGTCCGTGCTGGCCGAAGGCGCACAGGGCACGTTGCTGGATGTGGATTTCGGAACCTATCCCTATGTGACTTCCTCCAACACGATTGCAGCGGGCGCGTGCAGCGGATTGGGCGTGGGACCTTCCGCCATCGGCCGGGTGTTCGGTTTGTTCAAAGCCTATTGCACCCGGGTGGGAACCGGAGTGTTCCCCACCGAATTGTTTGATGAGACCGGCGAATACATGCGGCAGCAGGGGCATGAGTTCGGCGCGACGACCAAACGTCCGAGGCGCTGCGGCTGGATAGACCTTCCGCTGCTGAAATACGCCTGCATGCTGAACGGTGTGACCGACCTGATGATGATGAAGGTGGATGTGCTTGACGGTTTTGAGACGGTCAAAGCTTGCACAGACTATCAGATAGACGGGAAAACCACGCAGGACATACCTTTCTGCCTGGACGAGACAGCACGTCCGGTCTACAGGGATTTCCCCGGATGGAAAGCGTCTTCGGAAGGGGGCGGCATTTCCGGGAACCTGAAAGCCTACATGCGTTACGTGGAAGCCTACCTCGGACGCAAGTTCTACCTGCTCTCCTATGGCCCTGACAGGGAGGAGACTTTGATATTCAAGTAAACAATCACTAAAACAGTTTGGTATGGAAAACAGAAAAGGTTATGCATTGCCTATCGCAATGATGTTCTGCCTTTTTGCGATGATTTCGTTTGTCACCGGATNNTTTCAGAATCCGTTTGGAGTCATTGTGAAAAACCAGTTCGGTGTCAGTAATTTCATGTCACAGCTTGGCAATTTCGCCAATTTTATCGCGTATGCGTTTATGGGGATTCCCGCCGGCATGATGCTGAAAAAAATGGGGTATAAAAAGACTGCCCTGTGGGCCATTGCCGTCGGTTTTATCGGAGTGTCCGTCATGTTTGTCTCAGGCATCGCCGCCTCTTTCGGCATATACCTCATAGGCGCCTTTGTGGCCGGTTTTTCCATGTGTATGCTGAACACGGTGGTTAATCCCATGCTGAACACGCTCGGTGGCGGAGGCAAAAGGGGAAACCAGCTGATACAGTTCGGCGGTGCGTGCAATTCCATTGCCGCCACCATTGTTCCCGTGCTGGTCGGATACCTGATGGGCGATGTGGCCAAAGCCACCATCAAGGATGGGAATCCCGCCCTTTTCATTGCCATGGGTATTTTTGCGCTGGTTTTTGTCGTGCTTTCTTTTGTCCGTATTCCGGAACCTTATATTGAGAAAAACGAGCAGCAGAAATCGAAGTATGGCCCGCTATCCTTCCGTCATTTCCGTTTGGGCATCATTGCCATCTTCATTTATGTGGGTGTGGAGGTTGCCATTCCCAGCATTGCCAACTTGTATATGACCCAGCAGGTGGAGGCGGGCGGTTTGGCCATGCCGGCGGCTGTTGCCGGTACCTTGTGCGGCACCTATTGGTTCCTGATGTTCATCGGAAGGCTGGCCGGTGGTCTCCTTGGCGGGAAAGTCTCCCCTAAAGTCATGCTGGGCACGGTCTTGTCCATTGCCGCTGTGTTTGTGCTGCTGGCTATTTTTCTGCCGAATACCGTTACGGTGAAAATGCCGGTGTTCAGGGCGGATATTTCCTTCGGACTTGAAAGCGTGCCACTTCCCATTATGTTCTTGATTCTTTGCGGCCTGTGCACTTCTGTCATGTGGGGCGGCATTTTCAATCTCGCGGTGGAGGGACTTGGCAAATACACGGCCATGGGTTCCGGAATCTTCATGGTGATGGTTTGCGGCGGCGGTATCATCCCCGCCTTGCAGGGTTGGATTGCTGACATGACAAGCAATTACACCAGCAGCTACTGGGTGGTGTTTGCCGGTATTCTTTATATGCTGGTTTTTGCATTGTTGGGTTCCAAAAATGTGAACAAAGACATAGCTGTCGAATAGGAGCAGGCCGGCATGCCGAAGGTTGGGCGTTCAGCGCAACGGATCTCAGGATGAAAGACTTGTCCTTGAATAAAAAAGAATAGGGTGCTCAAAGGGCACCCTATTCACCCTATTAAAAATAAGAAGAAAATGAAAAATTCTATTGCTTGGATACCGTAAAGGGATAAACTTTATGGTTGTTGCCATAAAGCAGGATACGGTAGACTCCTGCGGGCAGACCGGACAGGTCCAAATCAAGGGGGTTGGCGTTTACACTTAGTTTGCGAAGGATTTTTCCAGTGGCGTCACACAGGAAGATGCGCTGTATTTGGAGCTGGCTGTTTTCCGCTATCGCTATGTGCAGCAGTTTTGCGGTGGGATTGGGATAAAGCCGGATCTCCGGAATCTTTTCAGCGGCGACACGTGCCACAGGGGAAGTGAAGGCGGGAATGGAGCGCAGCTTGTATTGCCGGTATACGACACTGTCCATGCAGGCTATCAGCATGACCGAGTCCGTGTCGGAGAGACACCCCTGATTCCCATTGATGTACAAAACGGCTGCATTGCTGCTTTTCCATTGCAGGCCGTTGTATTCCCCCAATAGCAGGTCATGGGCCACACTGTCTGTGCTTTCTTCCGTCGCCAGAAAAAAAGGAACCACTGAAACCCATGCTTCATCGCTGTTGTTCATGGCATGCAGCCGGGGATAGAAATCCTCCGCGTACTGCCAATGGGCGGTGTCCAAAACGGGGCATAGGCTTTCCCCGGTCATGTTACGGGTGAGGCGGCCTTCCGCCATGCCGGCTTCGTCCTTGTTGTTGATACCCCCGACGGCTGTCATTTGTTTGTCATAGTAGCAGGCACGCACTACAGGGGTTTGGGTGTATTTGCGCCCCACAATGTTTCCTGTATATTTCTGTCCGAAAAGCTGTCCGCAGTTGTAGGCCTTGTCCAGGGAGGTGTTGCCGTTCAAAAAGCCGATCAGGCCGCCAGTGCACAGGTCTCCGGAAATGGTGTTGCTGTTGTAGCAATAGGAGACCGAAGATCCCAGAAAGGCGCCTCCGGGAGAGCTGGCGCTGGTGCCGGCATAGCCGCAGATGCCGCCGACTTTCTCTTTGCCGCTGATGTCTCCGGCATTATAGCATTCCTGAATGGAGGATTGCAGGAGATAGCCGCAGATACCGCCGACATATTCCCCATAGCCGACAATTGGCGCATGGTTGGCGCAGGCCTTGACCAGACTGTAATTGCGGGCGCAACCCACAATGCCTCCGATGTATTTGTCCGCGCGTATGAACGAATGCCTGCCGAGGCTGATCCGGTAGATTTCCGCCGAATCCACACAACCGAAAATGCCTTGGTATGCCATCGTCGCGTCATCCGCATACAGATAGTCGATTTCATGAGAGTTCCCGTCAAAGTAGCCCTTGAAGTTGGTGCTGCTGCTGTTTCCGACAGGAATCCACGGGTGCAGGCTGTCACAGACGCTTTGGAGTTGAATGGAGGCTTGCAGGATGAAGTGGATGCCACGGTATCCTTTGTTATCGTTGCGGATGCCTTTATAGCAGCCGTTGGGATAGTTGTTCACCGCATCGCGGAAATCCAGCCAGTCAGCCAGGCTGTCAATACTGACGGCATATTCCGGGGAAAGTCCGTCGTTGCCCCAGGTGGCGAATAGGTTGGTGTCAGACACCACAAAAAGACTGTCTCCGTATTGCAGCCCGGCTTTCCCATGGGGAATGGTGCTCCATCCCAAGAAAACAGAATGCGCTTTTTGGAAGGGAAGGGTGTCCAAGAGCAGGTAGCTGTTTCCGTATGCTGTGCGGAGGTAGGGGGTTCCGGAGGTGTCGTTGGCCCAAAAACGCACATGGAACAGGTCGCGGAGTTGTATGTGTGAGATATACAATTGTTTATATGTTATCTGCTGATAGCTGGCACTGAGGATGATGTTGGAATCGGTGGCCACAATGGTGGCGGTTCCGTTTAAAATTTGCAGACTTTGGGTGTTGTTGCTGATCCAAGTGACAAAGCTGCTGCCTTCCAGTTGGAAAGGCTGTTGCACATTGCGGATATCATCCACCGAAGCCAAGAATACAGGGAGTGCGGCAATGCGGGTGGCGATATCGGAAAGGCCGTTCCGCAGCTGCGGATACAGCTTGGGTTGTATCAGCCAGTAGGAGGTGTCCAGCATGTCTTTTCTGTTGCATAAAGCTTGTGTGGTGAGCCCGAGGGCGTCGTTATCGTCCGTATTGTTGACGCCTCCTTGCACACTGATTTGCTTGTCGTAATAGCATTGGCTGTAGCAAACGGTTTTTTGGGTTTTCAAGCCGATTAGGCTGCCGTACAATGTGTCCCCCCACACTTGGCCGCAATGGTAGGTTTGGAGAATATGGGTATAGGAATAGCTGTTTCCGACAATGCCGCCCACGGTTTTATCGCCATGAATCTGTCCGCTGTTATAGCAATAGCGGATGATGCTGTTCAAGGTGTCTGTCCCGCTTTTGTTGCCATTGGTGTAACCGGTGATGCCTCCGGTTTTTTCGCTGCCGTAAATGGATCCGGTGTTCAGGCAAAACGCTACAGTGGATTTGTTGAGATTGCCGACAATGCCGCCCACATGCGTGGATGTGCCGTATACATAGGCATGGTTGGCGCACCCGCGGATAACGGAAGCGTTAACGGCTGNNTTGCTGAACCGGCGATGCCGCCGCAGTATTGTTTGCCGATAATGGTATCACCGGCGGACAATACAAGCTTGTCCACACAAGCGGAGTCCAGACAGCCGAAAAAGCCTTTGTAATTGGTGGTCGGTGTGTTGATGTACAGGTTGGAAATGAGGTGGCTTTCCCCATAGAAGGTGCCCCGGAAGCAAATGTTGTTGCTTTTGCCGATGGGTTCCCAGGAGATGTTTTCCCGGTGCAGGCTGTCCAGATCCATATCAGCGGCCAGGCGGAAATATTTCCCCCTATATCCGGTGGAAAGGTTTTCCAAGCCTTTGAACACGCCTTTGCTGTAATTGTTGACCGCATCACGGAAAGCCATGAGTTCCGTGGTGTTATAGATGGGAATGGCATGCAGGGAATCGCCTCCGTCGGGACTCCAAACGGCAAACAGGGTAGTGTCGGAGGCGACACGTATGGAATCCCCTACAGTCAGGTAAGCCGTGCTGGAGTCATGGAACGCCCAGCCGATGAAAAGGTGCCGTGGGCGTGAGAATTCAGGGGAGGGCAACACCAAGGTTTCGTCTTCACAAAGCGACAGCGAAGCCATGCTTCCGCTTCCCTGGTTGGCATGAAAGGCGATCCGGTAGGAAGGCTTTACTGTCAAATGGAGGATCACGATGCTGTCCAAACCGTATTGGTCGCTCAAGGTGTCCTGCAGGGAATACGCGGTTTTGCCCGCCAGCTCGGAAGCCGGAATTTGGAAGCCATGCAACTGATAACCGTTTTCGGCACAGACCGTATCGTATAGTTCGGTCAGTGAAACCGGTTGGAACGCATGCAAAATGGTGACCTGCTTGTAAAGGTTTGCGGCATCCCCGACGCTTAGCAGGAGATTGCTGTCATTGCGCAGAATGAGCACATTGCTTCCACGCACTTGCAGGCTGGCCGAGTCGCTGGACACCCAATGCAGTCCGTTGCCGCTGTATGCTGTGAAATGGTTGCGCACACTGTCAATGCGGTCTTGTGGGGAAAGCAGGAGAGGGGAGGCCGCACCCCATGCTGCCGCAGAAGTGCCTAAAAACTGCAGGCGAGGGTAATGGTTTGTGCTGAACAGCCAGCAGGAAGTGTCCAGTTGCAGGCTGTCCCCTAATAGATGCCGCGTCCCCTTTCCTTCCGCGCTCCCTGGAATATCTTGGTTCTCTATACCTCCGGGAAGACAGGTCTGCTTGTCATAATAGCAGTTGGTGACAGAAACCCCGACATTGAACCTGCGGCCAATGATACCACCGGTGTATTGGTTGGCCCATACGTTACCGATGTTATAGGCCTGGGACACCGAAAGGTGGTTGTTCACATAACCGATCAGTCCGCCGGATTGGCTGTTGCCGCGAATCAGCCCGCTGTTGAAACAGTTGCTGATATAGGCATTGGCATTGGTGTTGCCGGAGGCGTATCCGGAAATGCCGCCTATGTTCTGGTTTCCGCTGATGTTCCCAAGGTTGTAGCATTGCAGGACGTTGCCTGCGTTCATGCTGCCGGAAATACCTCCGGCTTCATTCTCCGTGCATCGCACCTGTCCCAGGTTGGCACAATTTACGATACTGGTTTTCCGCCGGGTGGAGTCTTCCGGTTCTCCGCTGGAGCGGCCCGGCGGGGAAAGGTTTGAAGGGGTTGCGGGAAACGCGCTGGCGAACAGGCACGCCATACCCATAAGCAATAAATGCTTACGCTTAAAAAAAGAATTGTAAAACATAATGTAGGTTAGGTTAGTGGCCTTTCTTCAGAAAGGCGGGTTAGTAATTTGGGTTAATTGTTCCGCAAAAGTAGATAAAAAACAAATGCGGTGCGTCAAGGGGCCGGAATTTTTTTCAAATAAATTATAAATGACTGAAATACATATAAAAAAGGCTTCCCTTTTCATCAGGAAGCCCTTTCGTTTATTCGGTTAGGGAATAAGGCTTGTCGGCTTTGCTTTGGAACAGCTTGGGGTTGGGTTTGGACCCCATCACAAATTCCAATACGCCGCCGTCAGCCAGTTGCCGGTGGGTCAGGTAGGCGCGTGTCCAAGGCTGGCCGTTCCAGGTGACGGATTGGATGTAGCGGTTTTTGTCACTGACTTTGGGAGCCTTGATTTCCAGAAAACGGTCGTCAGCCAGGCGGATCCTCATATAGGGAAGATAAGGCGCGCCTATCACGTATTGCCCGCTTCCGGGACATACCGGATAAAATCCCATGGCGGAGAAAATGTACCAGGCCGACATCTGTCCGCAGTCATCATTTCCGCAGAGCGAACCGGGCTGGTTGCCATAGAAACGGTCAACGACCGTACGCACCCACCGCTGGCATTGCCATCCTTCCCCTATATAATTATATAGGTAGGCAATGTGATGACACGGCTCGTTACCATGCCAATAGGCACCGATACGTCCTTGAATATCGTGGGCTCCGGGGATATCGTCCGGCAGGTCGTGCTGGAAGAGGGAGTCCAGACGCTGTTTGAACCGCTTCTTCCCCATCAGACCGATCAGCCCGTGCACATCCTGGGGCACCGACCAGTGGTACTGCACGGTGAAGCCCTCCGTGATGTCTCCCCAGCCGTTCACNNTTCCACGGCTGGGAGGTCCACATATACAGGTAGGGGATATGGTGGCTGGGTTCGTTCCCCTGCACATAGCCGCCCAACATGCCTTCGCGGGTGACATCCTCCGTCTGTGCGAAAAACTCGTCCGGGATATGCATGGTGAACAGGGTGTCCAGTTTGGTGACGAAAGCTTTTTCGCCGCCCATGGCGCGCATGAGCCCGAACACATCGTGGGGCGCGTAAAAGGAGTAGTTCCAGGCGTTTCCTTCAATAAAACCTTCCCCATAGGTNNTCCGTGATGTCTCCCCAGCCGTTCACCGAACCGGGTCCCTCGTAGGCAAGCGGGGAGAAAGGCGTACGCCACTGTCCCTTCGAGTCCTTACCGCGCATGTACGACGTCTCGCTGTCAAACAGGTTCCGGTAGTTCGCCGCCCGCTTCATGAAATACTCATAATCGTCGTGCAACCCGAGCTTCTTGGCAGCCTGGGCGATGCAGTAATCATCGTAAGCATATTCCAGGGTCTTGGACACCGACTCCGCCTCTTTGTCGAAAGGCACATATCCCAGCTGACGATATTCCGGCAGACAATCATAATGCTCGTTCATCGCCGTAGTCTTCATCGCCTCGAA
>DBVK01000137.1:491-1853 GCA_002308135.1 Bacteroidales bacterium UBA1266 | reverse complement strand
CAGTAGGGCAGCATCCGCTCCACGCTCTTGTCGTAGTGCGCAAGCAGGGAGTTGGCCACATGGGCCTGTAAGTCCTGGTGGACGAGGTTCATGAGCGGATGAAACGCCCTGTAGGTGTCCCAGAGCGAGAACACCGTGAGCGGAGTCCATCCCTCCGCCCGCTCAATATTCTTGTCGAGGGTGCGGTAGTTGCCGTCGGCGTCGTTATATACAAACGGACAAAGCGCCGCATGGTAGGCAGAGGTATAGAACGTCTCCTTCTGCTGCCGTGACCCTTCCACCTGATATCTCGCCAGCTCCGTCTCCCATTGGCTGTCGGCCTCGTGGCGTATCTGCTCGAAACTCTTCCCGTCGGTTTCCCGCATGTTCACGAGTGCGCCGTGGGTGGAGGTTGCCGAGACAGCTACCCTGACTTCCACTGTCTGTGTGCCAGGTGCGAACGATGCCACGAACTGCAGGTTCTCGCCCCAGGCCTCCCGGTTGCTGCGGAAGCGCGACGTATTATAGACCACCGGCTTTCCCTCCTGATAAATCATCATTTGGCGAAACGGCCGTGAGAACACAGCCCGCAGGTAGACGTGCCGCTCCGGTCCCCACCCTTTCACCAGCTTGTAGGCGGTAATGGTAGAGTCGTTCTCCACCCTGACGTTCGACCATACGCACTTCCACCATAGCGTGTGGTTCAAGTCGAGCAGCACGCTCATCTCCTCTGCACCATTACCCGGCGAACCATTTGCCTCTTTGATGAAACGCAGCATCCCACTACGCAGTCCGGCTGTCATCTCCGCCCGGATGCCATAGTCTTCCAGATAAACGCTGTAGTATCCGGGATGCGCCTCTTCCCTGTCGTGCGAGAAACGCGACCGGTAGCCCTCGTCTGGCTGCTCATCCGTTCCCGGCTGCAACCTCACCTTATCCGTTATCGGCATGAACAGGAAGTCGCCCATGTCGGGAATGCCCGTACCGCTGAGGTGCGTGAGGCTGAAACCCATGATTGTGGGCTTTGTATACTTGTATCCGGCGGCGACGTCATAGTCATCATCGTCGGTGTCGGGGCTGATCTGGATGCCGCCGAACGGCACCTGCGCTCCGGGATAGACATTTCCGAATCCGGCNNCCGAACGGCACTTGTGCACCGGGATAGACATTACCATACCCATCTGTGCCGACAAATGGGTTGACATACTGTGTGAGCTGTGCCGAAGCTCCTGTTGCCCAGAAAACCGCAACCAACATAAGCACTAGAATGGTCTTTCTCATACTATATAAACGGAATTTTTACACAAGAATTGCCACTATATCATACTTTTTATACCCATTCACCTCACCACCACTTTCTTCCCGTTACGAATATACACACCA
>DBVK01000137.1:0-446 GCA_002308135.1 Bacteroidales bacterium UBA1266 | reverse complement strand
TGAGACTGCGGCCTTGAAGGTCGAAGAGATTGTATCTTTTCTCATGTGCATCTCGTTTGATGTCTTTTATAGCTGTTATAGTATGCTCATGATGGTGGTCGTACGCATAACCTTGATCCAACAATTGTGCATAAAACTCCAGATGTGACTTTGGCTTGTTTTCTCCAGGCATGAGATAGTCCAGCAACATGCCGCCACGACTTCCACCTCCTACATAGCCAATTCCGCTGAACACAATGGTGCCGTCGTCAAGCACTTGCCAGTCNNCGGTTCTCTTTCACCCCATCATACTCCTCGTCAATGAAATGTTGCTCGGATACCAAAGGATTGTCATCCAATGCAGTGGAGACCTTCGCTCCAACAGGCTTGTCGAAGTCATACAAAACAACCAGCCCGTCGTCTGTTTTCTCATAGGGAAGTTCCGCATCAAGACGGCTCACGTCATA
>DBVK01000163.1 GCA_002308135.1 Bacteroidales bacterium UBA1266 | reverse complement strand
GGAGATCGTACCCGAATTGAAGAAACAGTTCGGATTCAAGTCGTTAATGCGCGTACCTAAGCTTACCAAAATATGTTTGAACCAAGGTATAGGTGCCGCCACCGCCGATCGCAAACTTATTGATATCGGTATCAGTGAGATGACCGCTATTGCCGGCCAGAAAGCAGTCGCCACCATATCCCGCAAGGATATTTCCAACTTCANNGATCGGCGTCAAGGTCACGCTGCGCGGCGAGCGCATGTATGAGTTCCTGGACCGGTTGATTTCTGTCTCCATCCCCCGTATTCGTGATTTCAGAGGAATCAGTGACAAAGGGTTCGACGGAAGAGGCAACTATTCCATGGGTGTCCAGGAGCAGATCATCTTCCCCGAGATTGACATTGACAAAATCAACAAGATCAACGGAATGGATATAACCATTGTGACCACGGCACAGAACGATCAGGAATGCCTGGCACTGCTTAAAGAATTCGGTTTACCTTTCAAAAATCAGAAAAAATAGTTATGGCAAAAGAGTCACTCAAAGCAAAAGAGATCAAGAGAGCTAAATTAGTCGCCAAGTACGCCGAGAAACGCCGCGAATTGAAGAAAATCATCAACAGTCAGACTGCAGATTACGAGGCCAAGGAAGCTGCCATCATCGCCTTGCAGAAACTGCCGTTAAACTCCAATCCTATCCGGTTGCACAACCGTTGCAAACTTTCCGGACGCCCTAAGGGATACATGAGGACTTTTGGTATTTCCAGGATCGACTTCCGTGAAATGGCGTCGAAAGGTCTGATTCCCGGAGTAAAGAAAGCAAGTTGGTAATATTTAATAAGGAAAAGAAATGAACACGGATCCAATCGCAGATTATTTGACAAGAATAAGAAATGCCGTGATGGCGAATCATAAGGTGGTGGAAATCCCCACTTCCAAAGTGAAAAGAGGTATAACCAAGATTCTGTTTGAAAAAGGTTACATTTTGAATTATAAATTTGAGGAGGACAAAACTCCCGGGATGATCAAGATAGCGCTGAAATACCATCCGGTTTCCAAGCAGTGCGCCATTTCCCGCCTGGAGCGCATCAGCCGTCCCGGTCTGCGGAAATATGTCGGTGCCGATGAGCTGCCCCGCGTGCTGAACGGTTTGGGCATCGCCATCATCTCCACTTCCCGTGGACTGATTACGGACAAGGAGGCCCGCAGCCTGAATGTCGGAGGAGAAGTTTTGTGTTACGTTAGCTAATTAGGAGGAAAGAACATGTCAAGAATTGGAAAATTACCCATTACGATACCTGCTGGCGTAAGCATCAGCCAGGACGACAAAACGCATGTGGTTACAGTGAAAGGCAAATTAGGCGAATTGAGCCAGTACGTGGATCCCTGTATCACCTTGAATCAGGCGGACGGAGTGCTGCATCTGGAATGCTGTGACAACCAGAAGCGCCACACTTCCAAGCACGGTCTGTACCGCGCGCTGCTGTTCAACATGGTGAAAGGCGTTTCCGAAGGGTTCACGACTGTCCAGGAACTGGTCGGTACGGGTTATAAGGCCCAGGCAACCGGACAGCAGCTGGATCTTTCTTTGGGATATTCCCACGACATTATTTTTGATTTGCCTTCCGAAATCAAAGTGGAGACGATAACGGAAAAGGGTAAGAACCCGATCATTAAAATGACTTGCTGCGACAAGCAATTGCTCGGACAGGTCGCCGCCAAGATCAGGTCCTACCGCAAACCTGAACCCTACAAAGGCAAAGGTATACGTTTCGAAGGTGAAATCGTCAGAAAGAAAGCCGGTAAGTCCGCTGAAAAGAAATAAGAGTATCGAAACATATAAAATCCAAACAGGATGGGAACGAAAAATCGCAAGGCCGAAAGAAGGCTTAAAATCAAAAATAGAATCAGACGTTCGGTCAAGGGTACGGCAGAACGCCCCAGGCTGTCTGTTTTCAGGAGCAATCGTGAGATTTATGCTCAAGTTATCGATGATGTGAAAGGGGTTACGCTCGTGGCTGCCTCCTCCATGGTTGATGCAAAGGAAGCTGCCGGTATGACAAAGACGGAGCAGGCCAAGCTGGTCGGCAAGAGTGTGGCGGCGAAAGCGAAGGAAGCCGGCATCACCACCGTGGTTTTCGACCGCAACGGGTATTTGTATCACGGCAGGGGGAAGTCATTGGCCGATGCCGCGAGAGAAGAAGGTTTAATTTTCTAAAGCAAAGGAAGAATGTCTACAATAAAGAGAGTAAAGACTAGCGAAATAGAATTCAAAGAGCGTCTGGTCAGCGTTCAGAGGGTAACCAAGGTTACCAAGGGTGGTCGCACCTTCAGTTTTTCCGCCATTGTTGTCATCGGTAATGAGGACGGCATTGTCGGATACGGCTTGGGTAAGGCCAAGGAAGTGAACATCGCCGTGCAGAAAGGTGTGGAAGACGCCAAAAAGCATTTGGTCAAGATTCCGGTGATTAACGGAACCATTCCCCATGCCCAGGAAGGCAAATACAGCGGCGCTTTGGCATTCATCCGTCCGGCCACTCCCGGTACCGGTGTTATCGCCGGCGGCGCTATGCGTGCCGTGCTGGAAAGCGTTGGCGTGAAAAACGTGCTGGCCAAATCCAAAGGTTCCTCCAACCCCCACAGTGTGGTGAAAGCGACCATGGATGCGCTGGTGAAACTGAAAGATCCCTATACTATCGCCCAATTGCGTGGTGTGGAATTGTCTACGGTGTTTAACGGATAACAGAAACGTACAATGAAGAAGGTAAGAATTACACAGGTTCGTAGTAAAATCAGCAGACCGCAAGTGCAGAAACGTACCCTTGAGGCACTGGGAATTAAGAAAATGCATCATTCTGTCGAAAAGGAGGCCACGCCGCAGATTCTGGGAATGATTGAGGTTGTCCGGCACTTGGTCAAGGTAGAAGAAATTTAGTTTTAACCTGAAGATTACGTAAAAGAGATATGAATTTACATGATTTAAAACCTGCGAAAGGCGCAACAAAGCATTCGAAGAGAATTGGTAGAGGTCAGGGCTCCGGTAAGGGCGGCACGTCCACCAGAGGTCACAAAGGCGCCCAGTCCCGTTCCGGCTATTCCCGCAAACCCGGTTTCGAAGGCGGTCAAATGCCCTTGTACAGACGTGTTCCCAAATCCGGATTCAAAAATTTCAACCGTGTGGAATACGTTCCCGTCAATTTGTCCACATTGCAATACCTGTATGACAATAAGGGTGTTACTGCAATAGATCCGAGTGTGTTGGTTGAACATGGCCTTGCATCCAAAAAGGATTTGATCAAGGTGCTTGCCAAGGGCGAACTGACAGCCAAAATGGAAGTGAAGGCCCATGCTTTCTCGCAGAAGGCTGCTCAAGCTATTGAAGCACAAGGTGGAAACGCAATAAAACTGTGAAATGAGGAAATTTATCACTACATTAAAAAACATCTACCACATTGAGGAACTGCGCCAGAAGATCCTTTACACACTGGGTATAATCCTGATATTCAGGGTTGGGTCTTACATCGCACTGCCGGGTATAGATGTCCGTCTTTTATCTGAAACGACTTTCTCTTCCAATTCCCGGGAAGGCCTTTTGGGTTTGTTGGACATGTTTTCCGGAGGCGCGTTCTCCAATGCTTCCATTTTCGCTTTGGGTATCATGCCGTATATTTCGGCATCCATCGTCGTGCAACTGCTGATGCTGGTCATTCCGTATTTCCAGCGTTTGCAGAAGGAAGGGGAGAGCGGTCGTAAGAAAATCAATCAGATTACCCGTTTCCTGACCATTTTTGTCACGGTAATCCAAGCGCCGGCCTATATCACCAACCTGGTCAGTCAGGTGGGGACCAACTCCGGAATCTTCCACACCATCCACGGAGACCCTATTGTCGGAGGTTCCCTTCCCGCGTCCTTTATGGCGGTTTCCATGTTGGTGCTGGTGAGCAGCACGCTGTTCATCATGTGGCTGGGTGAGCGTATTACCGACAAGGGTATCGGCAACGGCATTTCCCTGCTGATTATGATTGGTATTATCGCCCGTCTGCCTTTCGCCTTGGGTGCGGAATTCACCTCCAAGATGGCGGAAAGCGGCAACGGTGGGCTGGTGACCTTTATGATTGAGATCCTGGTGCTCATCGCCGTGATTCTCGTTTGCATCCTTTTGGTGCAGGGAACGCGCAGGGTGCCGGTGCAGTATGCCAAGCGCATTGTCGG
>DBVK01000021.1:3673-4810 GCA_002308135.1 Bacteroidales bacterium UBA1266 | reverse complement strand
CCATCTGCATGGACATTCCGCTGCTGCTGATAGGCACCTGGATTCTCGGCCCCCGTTTCGGTATCAAAACCGTCATCAGCACCGTGCTGATTTTCGGCTTTACTTTAGCGCTGGAATCCGTCTGGGGCTATGCCCCCCTCCTCCACAACGGCATTCTGACAGACGTGTCCCAAATAGACCCTTCCTTTAAGCGCACCTTGGTCGCCATCTCCCGGAGTGACAGCTACTTCGTGCCTGACTATTTTCTCAACACCCTGATTGCAGGAGGCATTTATGGTTTGTCCATCGGGCTGATATTCAAATCCGGATCCACTTCCGGAGGCAGCGACATCATCAGCATGATCGCACACAAATACACCAAAATATCCCTGGGCACCCTGACCCTGATTGTGGACTCCTGCATCACCCTGACCACCTTCATCGCTTTCGGGCAAATCCGCCTGCCCATTTATTCCATACTGCTGATTGTGGTGGAGAGCAAGGTGATTGACATTGTCATTGAAGGCGTTCGGACGTACAAAACGGCATTCATCATCACTGACAAGGCCAAAGAGGTGGGAAACTTCATCCTCAATGAACTGCAGCGCGGCGGCACCTGCTTCAACGGCATAGGCATGTACCAGGGACAGGAGCGCAAAATGATTTACGTGGTGCTGAACCGCTCGGAACTGGTCAAACTCAAGAGCAACCTGCGTTACCTGGACCCCCACGCCCTCGTCAATGTGGTGGAGAGCAGTGAAATCATGGGTTACGGATTCAAAGCCCTGCCCGAAGACTGACATTCCAAGCGTCCTATAAAAAAAAGGGGCAGTCCGCCCCTTTTTTCCATTTATAGGTTTAATGTTATTTGTATTCCTTAGGCTGCGCACCGGAAAGGATCTCATTGGCGCACATGGCCAGGGCCAGCATTTCGTTCTCGCCCTTGTACACTTTCACCGGCGCTATCCAGTCCACGTGTTCAATGATCTGCTGCATCCAAGGTTTGCTGTAGGAAATACCGCCCGTCAGCAGTATGGCGTCCACCTTGCCGCTGACAACCGCAGCCAAGCGGCTGATTTCCAAAGATACCTGATAGCAGAAGGCGTCCACCAGAAGCTTGCACTTCGGATCGCCCTCCAAGGCCTTGGTCTCCACATA
>DBVK01000021.1:3414-3656 GCA_002308135.1 Bacteroidales bacterium UBA1266 | reverse complement strand
TAGGCCACAAAGCCGCCTTCGGCGGTAATCATCTTCTTCATCTGCTCTTTGGTATACTCCCCACTGAAACAGACATCTATCAATTTACTGGCGTTGATGGAGCCGGCGCGTGTCGGAGAGAAAGCGCCGAGACCGCAGAGCGCCCGGTTCACTTCCACCACGCGCCCGTGTTTGTGCAATCCCACGGAAACACCACCACCCAAGTGGGCAATGATAAGGTTCAGGTCTTCGTAACGCTTGCC
>DBVK01000021.1:2705-3389 GCA_002308135.1 Bacteroidales bacterium UBA1266 | reverse complement strand
GTCATTTTCTGGTTCAGGCAGTGCCAAATCACGCCCTCCTTTGCCGGATCCATGTCAAAAACAGGGTGACCGGTGACACGGGCGAAATCCGGACGTTCGTCCACAATGCCCGGATCGGCGATATAGGCATCCTTCAAACCGAAATCTTTGGCAATGCTGTCGGCAATCAGGGCGCCCAAATTGCATGCGTGCTTACCCTGGACTCCTTCCCGGCATTCTTTCTTCATCAATTCGTTGATACGGTACGTGCCCGATTCGCAAGGGCGCGTCAGACCGCCCCGGCCGATAACCACCGCCACATCGTCGCGATGGATGCCGTGTTTTTCCATCACGTCCAGAATGGACTGTTTGCGGTAGTCAAACTGGTCCGCTATTTCGGCAAACGCCTGGATGTCGGACAGCGAATGCTTGATATTCTCAGTGAAAACCTCGTTCTCACCTTCGTAAATAGAAACTTTCGTAGAAGTGGCACCTGGATTGATGACCAAAATTTTGCGTTTTTCCTGCATGGTTCTATATTTCTTGTTTAAACGTACAAAGGTAGGCAAAAAAAACATACCATGCAGCAGTAATGCGCCACATTTTTTTAACAAAACAAGTGTCTATCGGTTAATTGTATGCAAACTGCGCTTGCCCAAAGGGATGCGCAGCATACCCTCGACACCCAGGTCCCGGACTGGCATC
>DBVK01000021.1:2463-2682 GCA_002308135.1 Bacteroidales bacterium UBA1266 | reverse complement strand
GCCGGTGTGCAGAGGCGGAAAGCCCCGGCAGGAGACAGACCGTATCAGGCCGGACGCAAGACAGCAGTTTTCGGATATCATACGGCGCCTGTTTGCCTACCAGCATATAATCCGGATTGAAACAGGGCGTTACAGCTGAATCCGCATACGTCCCCCCTTCCGCGAGCCAAAACGACAGCGTCCCGATTTGCAGGAAATCCCCCCTTTTCACAAAAGCGG
>DBVK01000021.1:0-2389 GCA_002308135.1 Bacteroidales bacterium UBA1266 | reverse complement strand
CCGTCCGTGAACACAAAGGATTGGAATCCGTTGCCGAGCTCCAGCACATAATGCTGGGGCAGGGCGTACAGCACCACCTCCTGCCGATTCCGGTTGGCAATGCCGCGCCACAGCCCTTCTCCGGAAAAAACCAGCAGCAGCCCCAAGCAAAGCAGCCCCACTTTTGCCTTGGGCCGTTCCCAAAACCACAGGACAGCGAACAGCAGCGCATAGAGCAGCAGCAATTGGGCGCCGTCGATGAACAGTCCCGACAGGCAGGCCCCCGGCAGCGCCTCCACACAGCCCACGGCAGCATTCATGGACCAAACCAGCTTGTTCAGCACAAAACCCACCCCGGCGGGAAGCAGGGGAAGCGCCGACACGGCCAAAAACACCAGGGCGCCACCGATCACAAAAGGGGCCAGCGTCACCACCACAATATTGGACAGCAGGAAATACACCGGGAACTGATGGAAATAATATACGGATAGCGGGAACGTGAAGAACTGCGCCGCTATGGAAACCGACCAGAGCTTCCAGATATAGGCCGGCAAACGCCGCCGCAAAGGGAACAGCCCGACCAGCATGGGCTGAAGCCACACTATGCCCCACACCGCCAGGTAGGACAATTGGAAGCCCACTTCAAACAGCAGCAGCGGATTGACCAACAGCATGAGCAAAGCCGAGGTCAGCAGGCTGTTGTATACAGGGGTCTGCTGGCGAAAGACCCTCCCGAAAGCCACGAAAGTGAACATCACCGCGGAACGCACCACCGATGGGGTCAGGGCGGCCATGCAGGCATACAGCCAGATGACCGCGACCACCAGCAGCATTTTGAGCAGGCGCAGACTGCGGCGGCGCAGGAAAAACAGAAGGGAGTCCACTATCCAATACACTATCCCCACATGCATGCCCGATACACAAAGCACGTGACTCACCCCCACCGAGGCATACGCAGCGGAAACCTGAGGGTCCAGCATGCTGTCCTCTCCCCAAAGCATGGTGGAAACCAGTCCCTTGGAGGCGTCATCCAGGCCACCCTCCTGCAGACAGCGGACCACACGGGCACGCCAGCGTGCGGTATGCAACAGCAGCGGATTGCCTTTGGCCCCAACCGTCTTCGTCCATTGGGAGGAGGAAAGGTAAGCCTGCCTTTTCACACCGCGCCGCAGCAGATACAGCCGATAGGGAAACTCATCGGCGTTCAGCGGAGGGGCCACATCTTTCAACACTGCGGAGAAAAGCAGGGCATCCCCATAGGCCAGGGACTCCGAAGCGCTGTCGCGGGCCAGGGTGAGCAGACATTTTTCCCTGAGGGGGCTGCTGACGGCACTGTCATGGCGGGAAAGCAACCGCACCGTCACTTTCACTGTGCGCGCACGCAGGGAGGGCGTCTCCGCCACCTCCGCCCGGTACAAGGCGGGACGCTCATACGGGGAAGGCTGTTCCACCTGCTTGTCCGAAGGAAGGCAAACCAAAGCGTGCACAAGCCCGCACAGGAAAAAAGCCGGCAGCATGCAGCAGGCGAACACATAACGGTTACGGTAAGTGAAACGGAAATGGGAAAGCCACATGCCTAAAAGCAGCCACGGCAGCAGCCGCAGCCACGGCATGGGCCGGGAAAGCGGCACGGCATGGGCGGCATACAGCGCATACGCGACGGCAACACCGGCGGCATACGCGAAAAAAGGGCGGAACAAAGGATAGCGGTTCAGCATGTTAGGGTCAGTGGTGTTCAAATGCAAATTTCCATAAAAAAAGGATGCGATATTCACACACACCACTAAAAAAATACTTTCCGGAAAACAAGAAAGCAAGCCAATTCTATGCTATCTTTGCAAGATTAGTCCCATTGTCAAAACGAACAACACAAGGTCAATGAAAACCAACATTTTATTAATCATCTGCAGTCTGACACTTATGGTTTGTGCATGTAAAAAGAAGGAGAACACCTCCCTTTCCTCCGGAATCCATCCGGATAATTTTGACACCACGGCCCGCCCCCAGGACGATTTCTACCAATACGCCTGCGGAGGCTGGATGAAGAACCACCCCCTGAGCGAAGAATACTCCCGTTTCGGCAGTTTCGACCAGCTGGGTGAAGACAACCTGCAGCAGTTGCATACGCTGATTGAAGACCTCGCCAAACAAAACAGCGAGCAAGGTAGCGTCGCCCAGAAAATCGGGGATTTGTATAATTTGGGCATGGACAGCGCCCGCCTGGAGCGTGAAGGCGCCCAGCCCCTGCAAAGCCCGCTGAAGCGCATCGCGGACATACGCGACCTGAAAGGGATAGGCCCGGAAGCGGCCCGGCTCTCGCTCATAGCCTCCAGCCCCTTCCTGAGCATTTTCGGGGAAGCCGACCCACGGAACAGCGACCGGCGCATCGCCTGGATCTGGCAGTCCGGAC
>DBVK01000107.1:5840-10814 GCA_002308135.1 Bacteroidales bacterium UBA1266 | reverse complement strand
TGTTCGCCAGCCCGGCCGAACTCTTCCACCAACCCGTGGAAGAAGGCTTCACCCTCCTGTGCGCCCTCGTCAAAACCTGCGGAGGGACGGTGCAAGGCCTGTTTTTCATCGTCACCGCCATCAACATCTCGCTCATCGCCATCGCCTCCAACAAATACACGAAATATCCGGCCGTAGCGCTTCTTGGCTACTATGCCATCCTCTATTTCCAGCTGGAAATGATTTACATACGTCAAGCGACGGCCGTGGCGCTCTGCTACTTCGCACTCCAATACATACCGTCCCGAAAGCTCTGGAAATACCTGCTTCTCATCCTTCTGGCCTGCCTGTTCCATCGCGTCGCGGCACTCATGCTTCCGCTCTATTTCGCGTTGGACCGCAAATTGCCGACCTGGCTGTACCTGACTGTGGTGGGACTTGGCGCGCTTCTGATGCTGACAGGCATCCCCTGGATGCGGACGATTATGCTGACGGCAGGCCAATGGCTGGGGGAAACCTACGCCGAAAAAATCAGAATCTATACGGAAAATGCGCTCTTTGCCGTCACCAGGCAGTTCAGCATCGGCTTTTTCCTGAATCTTGCCATCTTTGTGGCGATTTTGTTCTTTCGGAAAAAAATCGAAGGGCTGCCCTACGGGACCATCATGATTAACATGTTTGCGCTCAGTTTGGTGTGCTATTACTACTGCTTCGAGTTGGTGGAAGTAAGCAATCGCGGGCGTATGCTTTTTCTGATCAGTCTGGTTGTCTTATTGCCGATGATATTGGAGGTGCTGCCCCTCTTTATCGAGCGTTTGGCCGGGCTGCTGCTCATCGCCCTCTACTGCTTCAGCTTCTCCCGAAACATCTTCCTCGAAGCGCCAAAGGCGGCGGCCTACAACCCGTACCAGAACTACATCGAATTTAAGATTCACCCGCGCCCCAGCACTGGCAAGGCCCGGTTGGAACAATCAAAACAAGCATTCAACCAAGAACGTACCCAATGAGCCACCTGCTTTTCATCAGTCATGCACGCGGCGTGCACGGAGCGGAAGCCGTGATGGTGCAAGCGATTCGGGCTTGTGTCGCTGGCGGAGCGCGTGTGACGGTCACGGTGCCGTCCATCGTGGCTGATTCGGGATTAGACGCCGTGTTGGAGGGGATTCCGAAGGTGCGCGTAGTGGCGTTCCCCTACCGCGCCGCGGGCGTGCATCTGTGGCGCACGGCCTTGGTAAGGCTGTATAACCTCCCCGCTTTGTGGCGGTTGCACAAACTCCTCCGAAAGGACAAAGCGGACTGCATCTGTTCCTCCTCCTCCATCACGCTTATCGGCGCCGATTTGGCGCGGCTCACCCGCACAAGGCACGTTTGGCACTGGCACGAGCTGGCAGACTCCTCGTTCGGATGGCATCCGTCCATGAAAGGACTGTACCGCCGTTTGGCCCAACGGACGGACACCATCATTTTCATTGCCAAACAACAGCAAAAAATATGGGAAGACACCCTGGGCCGCCCCTTTCCCAATGCGCAGGTGGTCTACAATCCCATCAAAAGAATGGATGCGACCCAAACAAACGGACTTGCACCGCACAAGGGGGTGCGTATCGGTTTTATCGGCCATTTTGAAGCACGCAAAAACATCGGGCTTTTGGTGAGCGCCTTTGAAAAAATACACCCGCAACACCCCGACGCTTCCCTGTGGCTTTGCGGAGCCATCACCGAAGAAGACAAAAACCGCATCAACGAAATGACCGGCTTGCGCGAACCGACCGTTGTCGTCTTCCCGCAAACGCCAAAGGTGTCGCAGTTCTATGGCGAGATTGACCTGCTGGTCCTGCCCTCGTGGCGCGAAACCATGCCCTTGGTCGTGATTGAAGCCATGCAATTGGGGGTCTGTGTGCTGCAAACCGACCAATCTTGCATGAAAGAAATACTAAAAGACGGCATAGAAACGTTATTCTTTTCACCATACCAGCCGGACGCGCTGCTTTCCCTTCTGGAAAAATGCATGCATGCTGATTTCAGGGGGGAAATAGCCTCGGCCGGACAAAAGAAGGCGTTACAATTAGTCAACAAGCAGTCGTTTGAAAATCAAATGCAAACCATTTTATGCGAGTCATAGCCTATTATCTGCCGCAGTTTCATGTCATTCCTGAAAATGACAAATGGTGGGGTGAAGGTTTCACCGAATGGACAAGTGTGCGCAACGCCCGCCCGTTCTATGCCGGGCACAAACAACCCATACAGCCCGGAACCTTAGGCTACTACAACCTCCTCGACCCCGCCGTGCGCGAGCGGCAGGTCCAATTGGCACGCGAGGCCGGGATAGAAGGCTTCTGTTATTGGCACTACTGGTTTGCGGGCAAACAACTGTTGGAAAAACCGCTACAAGAAGTGCTTCAATCCGGCGAACCGGACTTCCCGTTCTGCTTAGGTTGGGCTAACGAAAGCTGGAAAGCCAAAACCTGGCTGGACCAGCAGACCGCCCCCGACAAGCTGCTGATAGCGCAAACCTATCCGGAAGGGGACGACGAACGGCATTTCAACGCCATACTGCCCATCCTCCAAGACAAACGCTATATCCGCGTGGACGGCAAACCGCTGCTGATGCTCTATCGTCCGCTTGATTTGCCCGATGGCAAGGAATGGACAAAAAAATGGAAAGCCATGGCGCAGGAAGCCGGTTTTCCCGGGCTTTACCTGCTGGGCTACACCCATTACCGTCGCGAGGTGGACAAAGTGCTGTCACTCGGTTTTGACGCCGTCAATCTGGTGCCGCTCGGGGACACCAAACGTAACATCGGTCTGTCGCTCCGGCACCTGCCTGTATTGATAAGGCACCTGTGCGGGCGTTCGCCCTTGGTGTACGACTACAAGCGCTCCATGCGTGTCTTCGCCTCGGCTGTCATGCGCCGGGAGGATGTGGTGCCGACGCTCCTGCCCAATTGGGACCACTCGCCCCGCAGCCGCATGCGGGCGTTCATTCTGCGCAACTCCACGCCACAGCTGTTCCAACAGCATGCGGAAGCCATCCGGCAAATCGTTGACAAGAAAAAAAATCCATTGGTGATGCTCAAATCGTGGAACGAGTGGGGCGAAGGGAACTACCTTGAACCCGACATGCAATGGGGAAAACAATACATAGAGGCCCTCAACGTAGTGACCAGACAATGAACGGACTTTTGACAAAGAAACGGGTGCTGTTCGTCAACACCGCCATACACACCACCTCAACCGGAAGAATCGTCGAGCAGTTGGGCAAAGAGGTGATCCGCCAGGGAGGGGAATGCATCGCGCTGCACGGAGCCCGCTACAACAGCCGTTCCGCCATCCCCACCCACCTCATTGACGGCAAATGGAACGAATACCTCCACGGCATGGCAGGCAGGCTGAACATGCACGGATTGGGCTCTGTCATAGCCACGCACAGGCTAATCAAGAAGATACGGCAGTGGAAACCGGATTTGCTCCACCTGCACAACATACACGGCTACTACCTGAACTACCCTATGCTGATGCGTTTTCTGAGCCAATACCGCGTGCCGACCGTATGGACATTGCACGACTGCTGGCCCATGACGGGACGCTGCGCATACTTCACTTCCCAAGAATGCCAGCAATGGCAAAGCGGCTGCCTTAAATGCCCCTCTCGCTCGGACTACCCGAAAGCAATCACAAACACCGGCACCAGCAGAAACTACGAACTGAAGAAACGGTATTTCGGTTTGGTCCAAAACATACATATTGTCAGTGTTTCGGAGTGGCTGAACGAAGTGGTGGGGACCTCCTTCCTTGCCGACAAGCCGCATGAGGTCATTGCCAATGGCGTCGATACGGAACAGTTCAAGCCGAGCGAAAGCGATTGGCGCAAACGCTTAGGGATAGAAGGCAAGTTTGTGGTGCTGGGCGTGGCAAACGTATGGACAACGGAAAAAGGGCTCAACGACTGGAAAACCTTGGCCGAAAGTTTAGATGACAGATTCGCCCTTGTGATGGTGGGCAAGACACCCTGCGAACTGCCCCACCCCATCATACACGTCAAAAAAACGGAATCCATCACACAACTGTCCGAACTTTACTCCATGGCGGACGTGCTTGTCAGTTTGTCCAAACAAGAGACTTTCGGGATGACGCTCATAGAGTCCTTGGCCTGTGGCACCCCCATCATGGCATACGCCAATACGGCCCAAAAGGAACTCTGTGACAGTAAAGTGGGCTTCCCTATCCCGAACAATGACCTTGAGGCCGTCGTTGAGCGACTGAAACAGCTGATCGGTTCAACGGAACTCAAGGACAAGGCGGCGAGCTGTCGCGAATTTGCCATAGCGCATTATTCCCTGCAACATCACCTGCAACAATACATGGATTTATACCGCACTTTGCTGAGCTAGCAAGTGCCGCTTCCCTGCTTGTTTCTTCTCTTAGACTTACTTGTTTCTCAGGTTTCTGCCAAAATAATACTGCCCCTTGCCTTCGGTGAAGGAGCCGTAATGTATGGCGTTGGCGGGGCAATGGTGGTAGCAGCTCATGCAATGGGTGCAATGCCCTTGCCATTCGGGACGGCCCTCCGCCATGCGGATGTTGTGCAAAGGGCATTCCCGCTCACAACATCCGCATCCCGTGCATTGCGCATTGGCGCGGAAGCGGCGGTCTGCGATGATAAAACGATAAAAGACAGGCTGCATCACATAGGTCTTCAACCAGGGGAATTTGCCCCGCAGCGTTTCAAAACGTCCTTGTTCGCGTCGGCCTATCAGCTCGGCGATACGCGGCAGTTCCGCCTCGGCTTTGGCTATCTTTCTTTTTTCATTTTCAGGAGTGTCCAACGCAAAGCCAGGAAAAGCGAGATAGGTTTCCGGCATTTGCAAACAAAAACAGGCGTCCAGGCGCAAGCCCGCCTTGCGCAAGACGCGTTGGAACACCCGATGCGTGAAGGCGGCCTCGTCCCCGCAGGTGCAGACAAACCACACATACGCAGGCTTGCTACGCAGGCGC
>DBVK01000107.1:5564-5825 GCA_002308135.1 Bacteroidales bacterium UBA1266 | reverse complement strand
CACAAGCCGCGGCGGCGCCCAGGCGTACACCGGGAACACCACGCCCAAGGCCTCGCCTTCCTGCAAATCCACTTCATCGGGAGCGTCCGGAATGAAAAGGCTGCGCTCGCCCAACTTGTCAGCCAAGGTCTCGGCGACCCAACGGCTGTTGCCGCAAGCTGAAAAATAGAGAATCATCGTACTATGGTTTACGTATCTTTATTTCTGGAACATGGCGGTGACACGGCGGAAAATCCCGGTCACATAGGCGATGCACATGCC
>DBVK01000107.1:3369-5508 GCA_002308135.1 Bacteroidales bacterium UBA1266 | reverse complement strand
CATGCAGCCACCGCATTGTATGGCCAAGGCGTAGGAGGACAGTTCCGGCAGCGGATCCAAAGAGGAAACATAGTCGAAATGCAGCTGTTTTCCGGTATGCTGCCGCAAAAGGCGGGGGATTTTCACCCGTCCTATATCCTCACAGGAAGTGACATGGGTGCAGGATTCCAGGATAAGCACACGGTCTCCGTCCCGCAAACGGTCAATATGGGGTGTGCCGGCAAGGCTTTCCTCAAAATTGCCTTTGGCTCTGGATAGCAGTATACTGAAACTGGTCAAAGGTATCTCCGAAGGGACTTCCGCCTGCACCCTGGCAAACACCTGACTGTCGGTAATCACCAAGGAAGGGCGCACACGCGCCAGCAGACCGTTCAGTTCTTCGGGCTGCACCGCCATGGGTACGGCGTGCACATCCAGCACATTGCGTATCATCTGCACCTGCGGCAGAANNCCCTTCAGGCGCTTCGGCATCCTGGGGCATCACCAGCAGTACGAGCTCTCCGCGCCGCACCAGATCCTCCACCATGTTTGTGGAACGGTACACCGAAGGCGGTATGGTTTCCACCATCGTCTGAATCAGGGCGTCCCTCCCCTCACCGCTAAGGGCGCTGCAGGCGCATACAGGCGCCGCATAGGTTTTTCGCAAGGATTCGGCCAAGACCTCCCGCAGGGGCTCCACATCGGACTTGTTATGCACCAATACAAAAGGTATATCCTTTGACTTCAATTCATTAGCAAGCTGTTCCTCCGGAGCTTCCCATAGGTTGCCTGAAAACACCAGCAGGGCCAGATCCACTTCGTCCAGCACCGCCTTGGTTTTGCGGACACGCTGACCGCCCAAGGCGGAATCATCGTCCAGACCGGCGGTGTCCACCCAGACAACCGGGCCTATACCGAACACTTCCATGGATTTTTTAACCGGATCGGTAGTGGTGCCAGCCATCTCCGAAACAATGGCAATGTCCTGTCCTGTCAAGGCATTCAGCAGGGAGCTTTTGCCTTGGTTGCGACGACCGAACACTCCGATATGGACAGCGTTGTTTTTCACCGTTTACAGGCTCATCTTCAAAATATTCACTTCTTCCTGACGGAGGAAGCGCCAACGACCGCGCGGCAGGTCCTTCTTGGTCAGGCCGGCATAGTACACCCTGTCCAGATACTCCACCTCATAGCCCAAATGCTCGAAAATACGGCGGACAATGCGGTTTTTTCCGGAATGCAGGGTAATGCCTATCTCCCGCATGGAATCGCCCACATAGGAGATTTCATCCGGAGCGATAAAGCCGTCCTCAAGCTCCAAGCCATTAATAATCTGCTGGAAATCCTCCATGGGAAGATCCCTGTCCAGCACCACGTGGTAAATCTTCTTCACCCCATAGCGCGGATGGGTCAGTTTTGTCGTCAGCTCCCCGTCATTGGTGATCAGCAGCAGCCCGGTGGTGTTGCGGTCCAAGCGGCCGACCGGATACACCCGCTGCTCACAGGCGCCCGCCACCAGGTTCATCACGTTTTTGCGGTCATACTCATCGCTGGTGGTCGTAATGAAATCTTTCGGCTTGTTCAGCAGAATATAGACCGGCTTCTCCCTTTGCAGCACCTTGTCGCCATAACACACCACATCGGTAGGCATCACCTTGGCGCCCAATTCCTTCACCACCACCCCGTTGACGGTGACGGCTCCGGATTCAATCAGGTTGTCGGCCTCGCGCCGGGAACACACCCCCGCATTGGCAATGTATTTGTTCAGACGGATCAGGCCCCGCTCTTCGTTCCATTCCAGTGAAAGCACCTTGGGCCTTCGCTCGGCAGTGCGGCCTTCATCCCGTCTTTTGCGGACAATTTCATCGATAATGGGGGAATCTTCGATGTAGCGGCGCGGCCTTTCCCTGCGCTCGCCATAACCCTTATGTTCACGATACTCCCGGCGTTCACGGTATTCCCCATGCTCTCGGCGTTCGCCGCCCTCCTCACGGTCTCCGTATGCCTTGCGTTCGCGGCGGTATGGGCGTTCTTCCGAACGTTCGCGGCGGGCATCCCCCCCGCTTCCTCCTTCCCTGCGGTTGTATTCCCTGCGTTCGCGGCCACCTTCCCGGGATTCCCGGTGTTCGCGGCGGCGTTCGCCTCTGTCTTCCCTAAATT
>DBVK01000107.1:2110-3361 GCA_002308135.1 Bacteroidales bacterium UBA1266 | reverse complement strand
CTCCCGACGGCGTTCCCCGCTTCTGCGGCGCGCTTCGAAAGCACCGTTTTCACCGCCTTCGGCTTGCTGCCTTTCATCGGCATCGCCGTCTTCCTGAAAGCGGCGGCGCTCCCGGTATGCGGGGCGGTAATCATCCTCCCGGCGATAGTGCCCCTTATCCCTATAATGCCGTTCCCGGTCCGACTGGCCGGTAAAATATTCCCGACGCGCCTGGCGTCTGTTCCTGCCATCGCTGGACAATTTGGAAGAAAGGCTTCTTCTTCCCCTGCTGTCACCCTCACGGTGATTCTCTTCACCGGAACGCGTTTCCCCGTCCCGGTAGCTTTTCTTTTCGTAACTCACGATTAACTGATTTTTTTTATATTACAAAGAACTTACTTATCCTCACGGATAGCCGCTTACATTTCAATTGGAAGACGAGGCATTGCGAATGCCCATTCTCCGGAACAGGGAAGGCGTATGAATCACACGCACCGCCTCCTGAAAGGTATCGTCCGTTTCCATCCATATTTTGGCGGAAGCATGGGTATCGTACAGGTTTCTGGCCAATAACGTGCGAAGCTGCCTTTTAATATATTTTTCCGTGTCAAATTCCGCCTGGCGTTTGCGGTAGTCGCGCTGCATATCATCCAGGTAGGCTGCAAAGAACCGTTCCATGGCATGCCCTTCCTGCACGCTTTCCCGTGTCGGGAACATCTTTTCCAAAGTGTCCTTGTACTTCTTGGTGAAATCGTTCAGGTAGCTGTTCAGCTTGAACTCGAAGGTGTCCGTAACCCCTTCCGCACGCGCATAAGCGTAAAATTCGCGCATCATCGCCTCGTCCACTTCAAACTTCTCGTAGAAACAGTCGAAATCGGGATAAGTCTCCAGCAGGGACGCCCTGTGCTTCTCCAGGTATTGCATCACAAAGGGGCTGAAGATGTTGCGCCGGAACAAACGGTAATAGTAATCGGAAATCTTTCCCGTATCCATAGGGATGAAAATGTCCGGCATCACACCACCGCCACCGTACACGATACGTCCGTTGGCGGTCCTGTATTTCAGGGAATCCGGAAAATGTATGCTGTCGGCATGGGTCAGCTCGCCCTTGTTGTAGCGGTTAATCACATCCCGGCTATAGGCTTCCATGTCCTCGTATGGCTTTTGAATGCAGCGTCCGGAAGGAATGTGGTAACGGGAAGTGGTCAGTCGCACCTGGGCGGAATCCGGCAAAGGAAGCTGCTGCTGCACCAAGCCTTTCCCGAAAGAGCG
>DBVK01000107.1:0-2093 GCA_002308135.1 Bacteroidales bacterium UBA1266 | reverse complement strand
GACCGGAGACAATCTCGGAAGCCGAAGCGGAATACTCGTTGATCAGAATGACCAGCCGCCCCTCCTCAAAATGGCCCGGATGCTGCGTGGTGTAATTGAAACGGTTGCCCGTCTGGTTGTTCTGCGTATATACCGCCAGCTTGTCCTTACCCATGAACTCACCCACCATGTCTATGGCCGCCTGAAGGTAGCCCCCCGAATTGTCACGCAAATCGAAGATGAGGTTTTTCATTCCCTGTGCCTTCAGTTCCTCCAGCGCATTGCGGAACTCCGTCAGGGTCTGCTGTGCGAAACGCTCCAGCTGTATATAGCCGGTTTCCTTGTCCACCATGAAATAGGACTCCACGCAATGGATGGGGATTTTGTCGCGTACAATGGTGAAATACAGCGGTTCCTCCTGATGGGCGCGGTGCACGGTCACGTTCACACGGGTGCCCTTCTTGCCCCTGAGCTTTTTGAACACCCAGGCGTTGGTGCAGATTTTCCCGACGGCCACACTGTCGTCAATGCGGATGATTTTGTCCCCCGCGCGTATGCCCACTCTTTCCGAAGGCCCGCCTTTGACAGGCTCCACCACCACAATGGTGTCCTTGATAATCTGGAACTGCACCCCTATGCCGTCGAAATTGCCTTCCAAGGGTTCGTTCATCCGGCGTATTTCCTTTTTAGGCACGTAAACGGAATGCGGGTCCAGCTGTTTCAGCATCTCCACTATGCCTTTGTCCGTCAGGGTCTCGAAATCCGCAGAATCCACATAATAATAGCGGATAAACTGCATCAGTCTGTTCATTTTCTGCACATTGACATCGTAGGCGCGGTTTCCCTGGGCATACACAGCCCCTGTGAACAGCAGACAGGCCGCAAAACCTGCGCAACGGCTTATAATTCTACTCCACTGCATATGCTTAGATTGAATAACTAATTAAAAAAAGGCGGAACTATCAGCTTGAACACTATCAGGGTGCGGAACAGCAGCACCACCGCACAGGCCATCATCAGTATGCCGGCGGTCTGGTTGATGCGATGGACCACATTTTCCGAAAGCGCTTTGGTCAGCTTGTCCGCAAAATAGGATTTCAGTATGTCGCTGGGCAGAATCACCATTTCGATACCCACAATAAAGCAGACAGCCTGTGCCGTCGTGCCTCCCGCCGTACTGACGGAAATGATGGACAGCCAGAGTATCCACAAGAAAGGGTTGACTGTGTTCATGAAAAAGCCTTTGCCCACTTCGCTGAACACGCCTTTCCAATTGATTTCCACCTTCAGCTCATGCTCCTTCCGCTTGTGTTTCGGATGTCCCTTTTTCAAAAACAGGTACAGACCGTAGCAAACCATGAATCCGCTCCCCACCATACCCAGCACTATCTGGAAGGGGGTGTTCTCTGTAAAGAAACTGGCGCCCAAATAACAGACAGACAATATTATCACATCGCTCAGGGCAATGCCTATGGCGAACTGCAACCCGGAGTAAAAGCCTTTGGTGATGCTTGTCTGCAGGATGGCGAACAAGGCGGGCCCCAGCACAAAAATGAACGGGAACCCCACCATTATGCCTTTAAAAAGAGACCATATCATGGGTTATCTGTAGTCTATCCGCAGTGGTAATATGTTTTTACGATTTCAATCATACGTTCGGGATGTTTGTCCAACTCCTCCCGAATATTACGGTCATCGTAGGATTTCAGCTTGGCGACCAGGTCATTGATGAGTTCAGGGGTGAAAACGCCGTGACGCTCGTAATACTCCCTGTGCCGCTCCAGCATCTCACCGGATTCGTAGCAGGAGGTCGGCAGGCTTTTCAGCGAATCGGCCTTGGCACGGTTGGCCTCGTCAAAGATATTGACATCCACATAGGTTTCCTGGGCAAACGCCAGCGGATCCTTCATTTCGAAACCGCAACGGGCTGCCACAACCAGACCGGCCAACAGCAGGTAAATGTCCGCGGAGCCGTCCGGGCAGCGGAATTCCACCGTCTGCTTGAACGATCCGTCCACCGGATTCGGTTGCTCCAGCGGATTCGCGTCAGCCACCATGTCCCCTTTGGAAAGCCATCCCAGCGGCACGCGCACCAGCACGGAGCGGTTGCGGTC
>DBVK01000148.1 GCA_002308135.1 Bacteroidales bacterium UBA1266 | reverse complement strand
ATGGACTGCTTTGCTCCTGTGGAGACGATGATCTGGTCGGGGGTGAAATCCAGGTGGTTGTCCCTTTTGAACTTCTTGCAGATAGCCTCTTTCAGGTCCGCATAGCCCGGTACAGGGGGATAATGGCTGAAATTGTCGTCAATGGCTTTTTTCGCAGCCTCTTTGATGGTCTCCGGGGTGTTGAAATCCGGTTCGCCTATGCTCAGGCTGATCACATCCTTGCCTTGGGCTTTCAAATCCCTTGCCGCTTGGGTCATGGCCAGCGTCTCGGAGGCGGCCATTTGTAAAATCCTGTCTGATAATACTTCCATAATGTATAAAGTTTAATTATTTGTTGCGTAATAATGCGCAAAAGTAGGTATTAATTGAATACCTTTGTGAAAGATAAAGATGAAAATTTACTTCACACCGGTTGCGCTTTCGCCTCGCCTATTCTAAAACAAGCGGGCGGTCTTTCGGATATTTGACACTGTACGTGACGATGAAGGTACGGCTTTCTCCGGCGTCCAGCTCCATTTCCCAGGTCAGTACGCCGATGGAGCTGTTGTTGAGGCTTGCGGCAGGGGTGTGCTCCACCAGTTTCACCTCAATCTCCTTGTCGGTGGATATGGGGTACTGCTCTTTGAGGGTGAAGGGCGCTTTCTTGTTCAGGTTGTTCTTGACCGTGATGAGGTGGGAACGCGTTTCGGTCACATTGCCGCCTATGGTTTTGGCGGAAGTGTATTCGCTGCGTTTTTCCCTTTTCACTGTAATCCTGGGCTCGTCCGCCAGCGTCAGGACAAGGGCGGTGTCGGTGGCGCCGGTCTTAAGCTGCGTTTTCCCGACATAGGTTCCGTTGTAGTTGATGGTTGCGGTTCCGGGCAGCAGATGGTATTTCTCCCACTTGGAAAGGGTGGCCATCAGGTAGGTCTTGGCGGCCAGTTTGGGGGCGGCATAGTAGTGGAAAGCGGTCGGAATGCTGTATTTTTTCAAATCGATCAGCTGGGCTTTCCCGTTGCCTGCGATAGTGTAAGGCAGTTCAATCTGGTAGGAGATATCCAGGTCGCTGTCCTGCAGTTCCACATAATCCTCCATGGATTTGGTGCGGACAACGTAGGTGATGGCCTTTCTGCCGTAAGTTTTGGCGGCTTGCTCGGCATCTAGAATCTCAACGGATTCAATGTAGGAAGGGTTCAAACTGTTGTATTCCTCACGGGAAATGGAGACCCCGTTCAGCAAAAATACGGTGGAAGTGGCTTGTGTGGCGGTTTTCTGCGCACTTTCATACGTCGCAGCCCCTTCATCGTATGCGGCATCTGTCTCTTCGGCGACGGTGCCTTTCGCGCGCACCAAAGTGTTGCTAAGGGTCATGCTTTTGCCAAATCCCTGATTGAAACGCAGGAACCAGGTGGAAAACACGGGGGCGTTGCTGGCAAAATTGGGGCGGGCGTTGGAAAGGGAAAGCTTGACTTCTGTCCATTCCAATCCGGTCATCTGCCGCACCTGTGCCTTGGCTTGGAGGCTCACGGGCTGGTGGATGGCGCTCACCTGTATGTCGTAGCAGGGGGTCCAGGACGCTTTTGGGGTGAAATAACGTATGGTGAATTGCTCTACCGTGTTTATCGGAGAGGACACCGTGATCCGGAGAATGCCGCTGCGCAGCCGCTCGTTCGATTCGTCCTGCCTGATTTGGGCCTGTATCCGTTGGATGTGCTTGTTGAGCTTTTCCTGTTGGGCGTTGCCTTCGTCAATGCTCTTCTGGATTTGTGGCGCTTTGGCTTTATACAAATCCATGCAGGCGGTCAGCTCGCTGGCGCTGAGAATCTTCTCTTTCTGCTGGGTGTTTTGGGCAAGGCCGTCGGAGAGGGTCTTCAGCAGCTTGTTGTTCACTTGGAGCTCGTTTTTCACCGTTTGCAGCTGCTTTTGGTAGAACGAGAGGGAATCCCTCAGTTTCTGCATGCGGGCCGCTTCGGTTTTTACGGTCATGTAGTCGGTGGAGAACTCAATGGACGATACCAGGGTGCTGTTGTGGCCGCAGGTCACTTTCAAGCTGTTAAGGTCAATCTCCGGACTGAGCCCTTCGATGGTGAGCTCTTGCACCCCGTTCCGGAGGACAGCCGATGCGCTGTGGGTGAGGGAGGCTCCCTGCAGGTAGACGGTGGCTTGCTGCAGTTTGGCGGTGACAGGCATGACGGCTTGCGCCTGCAGCAGAGAGAAGGGAAACCCTAAAAGAAATGCAATCAGAATGTTTTTTTTCATATTGTTAGCGTGCTAAAGTTAAACTTACCAACTGGTGGCTTTGGCATCCATGGAAATATAGGTGAAAAGCATGAGTGTGTATGCCAGCAGGGAGGATCCCCCATAGCTGATGAAGGGAAGGGGGATGCCGATGACAGGCAGCAGCCCCAGGGTCATGCCGATGTTGATCATCAGGTGGGAGAAGAAAATGCAGGCGATGCAGTAGCCGTAAATCCGTATGAAGGGATCCCGTTGCGCTTCCGAATGCGTAATCAGCCGGTAAATGAAAAGGGCGTATAGCAAGAGCAGCAGGGATGCGCCCAAAAAGCCCCATTCTTCTCCTATAGTGCAGAAAATAAAGTCGGTGCTTTGCTCCGGTACAAAATTCATGGTGGTTTGGGTCCCTTTCATGAAGCCTTGGCCGAACAGTCCGCCGGAACCTATGGCGATTTTGGACTGGTTGACATTGTAGCCGATGCTTTTCGTATCATGGTTGAGCCCCAGCAGCACTTCCACGCGGGCTTTCTGATGGGGTTTCAGCGCGTGTTCATAGATGCCGTGTGCGGAGACGGCATACAGGACGGCAATGGCGTACCACAGCAGCAGGTAGAGCCGGGTTTTCCGGTGTTTGCGGTTTCTCCAGAACAACCAGCCGAAAACTGATGTAATCATCAGTATGATAATCCATTGTGGAATTACAATGGAGAGAATCAGCAGCACAATGAGGATGATGCCGATGGTGATTACCCAACCCGTCATCCCTTCCCGGTACAGCACCACCACCAGAAACACAAACGGGATGGCGGAACCCATGTCGTTCTGCAGCACAATCAGCAGTATGGGGATGCATATGATGGCGATGGCATTCCACAAATGTTTGCGATTGGAAAGGTTGGTTTTGGATCCGGAGAGGAATTTGGCTAAAAGCATGCAGGTGGCGTATTTGCCGAATTCCGCCGGTTGTATGCCGAAGCTGCCTATAGTCAGCCAGGAGCTGGCGCCTTTTGTCTTTTTGCCGATAAAAATGGCCAGGAAAATCAGTAAGAGGGTGAACAGGTATAGGGGCAGGGTGATGTTGCGGAAAAACTGGCTGCCCAAAAACATGAGAAAGAGGGCGCAGATGCCGGAAAGGCAGATCCAAAGCAGCTGCCGCCCGTAGTTTGCGGAAAAGGAGAAACTGTCGGCGTAGGTGGTGGAGAAGATGTTTATCCAGCCAAAACCCACAAACAGCAGGAAGAGCAGTATCAAAACGAGGTCCGCTGTGCTTTTTTTCTGTACCATGGCTTATCGGATGACGGCGGTTTTGATTCTTTCCTCCAAATCCGGACGCCTGATGGTGTCCGTCAGGTATTTCTCTATCATCAGTCCGGCGATGGGCCCTGCCCATGTGGCACCGAAGCCGGCGTTCTCCACAATGACGGAAATGGCGATTTTCGGGTTTTCCGTCGGGCCGTAGCAAACCAGAATGGAATGGTCCCTTCCGTGCGGATTCTGGGCGGTCCCTGTCTTTCCGCCCAAGGATATGCCGGGGACCGCCGCGCTGCGGGCGGTGCCTGCGGAACAGGCGCGCATCATGCCTTCAATCACCGGTTCGAAGTAGCGCGGGTGCACTTTTACCTGGTGTTTGGTGGTGTATGCGGTATACAGGCTGTCCCTGTGACCAATCGCTTTGACCAGGTGAGGCGGGTAGTAATAGCCTTTGTTGGCGATGACGGACACCACATTGGCCAGTTGCACCGGTGTGACCATGATTTCCCCTTGTCCGATGGAAAGGGAGATAATGGTGGTGGCTTTCCATCGGTTTTCGCCGTAATAGCGGTCGTAATAGGCTTTGCTTGGGATGTTGCCGCTCTTTTCGTAGGCCAGGTCGGTGTCAAAACGCTCGCCCAGGCCGAAGCTGCACACTTTATCCCGCCATGCGGCATAGGCTTCTCCGGTGTTCCTGTAGTTCTTGCGGTTGTCCAGGATGGCCTTGAAATCATAGCAGAACCAGGCATTGCAGGACGTCTGTATGGCGGAGGGCATGTCCAGGGGGGAGCCGTGGGCATGGCATCCCAGTTTGTGGCCGCCTCCGTAAGGGAAACCTCCGTAGCAGGGGAAGCGGCTGGCCGGCGTCACCACGCCTTCCTCCAGGCCAATCAGGGCTTGTATCAGTTTGAAGGTGGATCCCGGCGGATACATGGCCATCAGGGCGCGGTTGAACAGGGGCTTTTCAATGGAGTCGGCGTTCAGATTGGCATAGTTGCGTCCCCTCTCGCGTCCCACCAGAAGGGCGGGGTCGTAAGAAGGCGAGGTGACCATGCAGAGAATCTCTCCGGAAGCGGGCTCAATGGCCACAATGCTGCCGCGTTTGCCTTGCATCAGCATTTCCCCGTATTCCTGCAGGTCTTTGTCAAGGCTGGTCCACAAATCCTTTCCCGGAATGGCTGCCGTGTCGTATTTCCCGTTTTCGTAGGAGCCTTTTTCCTGGTTCAGGCTGTTCACCAGTTTGATTTTAAATCCTTTCTCCCCACGGAGCGCCTGCTCGTAAGAGCGTTCGATGCCGGATTTGCCGATGTAATCGCCCATTTTGTAGTAGGCGTCCTTCTCCATATCGTTATAGTTCACTTCGGCGATGTAGCCGAGGGTGTGTGCCGCTGCTGTGGTCTGATAGTTCCGGGTGGTGCGTGCCTGCATATAGAACCCGTGAAAACGGTACATGCTCTCTTCGATGTAGTTGTGCTGCTCCTCCGACAGCTGGCGCATAAAGATGGATGCCGCGTAGGTGGAGTATTTCCTGGCTTTGTCCATGCGCTCGTTGTAGTCGGAATCGGAAATGCCCAGGATTTGGCATAGCTCGAAACGGTCGTTTGCGCTCAGCTGCACTTTCCGGGGAATGACCATGAGGTCATAGGAGATGGTGTTGTTCACCATCAGTTTCCCGTTGCGGTCGTAAATCAGTCCGCGGGGCGGGAAATCATCCACATAGCGCAGGGCGTTTTTCTTCGCTTTGACTTCCCATTCCCCGTCCAGCAGCTGCAGATGGAACAGCCGGAGCAGAAAAACCAGTATCACCAGACCGAAAGCGGCCAGGATAATGCGTTTCCTGTATGCGAAGATGGAGTCTCCTTCCATTAAAATTCCCTATATCTCAAACGTTTGACAAATTCGTGCAGCGGAACGGCCTCCTCGGGTTTCAGGGAAAGCGTGTCCAGCAGACGGAAGGCCTGGTCGTAGTAGGAGTTGATCAGCTCAGTGGCTGTCTCTTTTATATGGCAGCTGGCGTAGAGCTTTTTCACGGCTTCGAATTTCTCCTCCCGTTTAAAGCTTTGTTTGGTGAAATAATGCTTCAGGCTGGCCAGCTCTTCGCCTTGCAGCAATTCCATGGCCTTGGTGGAAAGGTAGGTCTTTTTGTTGTCGGCAATGTCGTCGCCTATGCTTTTGCCCAGTTTCTCCGTCTGCCCGTAAACGTCCAGCAGGTCGTCCTGGATTTGGAAAGCCAGTCCGATGCAGAGGCCGAATTCGTAGAACACGTCCTGCACATCCGGGGTGGCGTGGGCGGCAATGGCGCCGGCCTTCATGCAGGCGGCCAGCAGTACGGAGGTTTTCAGGCGGATCATTTCCAGGTATTCCGCCACCGGAACCACTTTGCGTTGTTCGAAATCAATGTCCATCTGCTGCCCTTCACAGATTTGGATGAAGGTGGTGGTCATCAGCCCGAAGAACTTGTGCGCCCCAATGGACGGGTATTTCTGCAGCAGGTCATACGACATGCCCAGCAGGGTGTCTCCTGCGAGAATGGCCGTGCTGGTCCCCCATCTCTTGTAAACGGTCTTCTGTCCGCGCCTAAGGTCGGATTTGTCCATGATGTCATCGTGGATAAGGGTGAAATTATGCAGCAGCTCCAGCGCTACCGCAGGATAAAGGGCTTGCTTGGGGTTGCCGCCCAATGTCTGGCAGGCAATCATGCATAATTCCGGGCGCAGTCTTTTGCCGCCTTGCGCCAAAGTGTAACGGATAGGGTCGTACAGGTTGGCCGGATTTTTGGGGATAGCGAGTGTCGTTATAAAATCGTTGATGAGGGTGGAGTAATTGGACATTGTTTATATCTCTGAAATAAAAGGAAAAAGAGGCTGNNAACGGATTCCGCAGCCTCTAGGTCTGTTCGGTGTGCAAGTGTTACGGCTTAGTTGTTCAGCATGAAACTCACCGGAAGGATGTAGCGGGTGCGCACCGCTTTCCCGCGTTGTTTTCCCGGAGAGAAGGCCGGAAGCTGTTTCACGACGCGGACAGCTTCTTCGTCCAGCAGCGGGGAGGCTTTACGTTTGGCTGTCACATTGGTCACTTTGCCGGTGGTCTCCACCACAAATTCCACAACAACCGTCCCCTCAATACCGGCGGCTTTTGCCTGGGTCGGATAGATGATGTTTTTGCCGAGGAATTCGTACAGGGCCTCTTCACCGCCTGGGAAGGAAGGCTCTTCCTCCACCACGGTGAAAATCGGTTCTTCCACAATCTCTTCCGCTTCCGTCACATCCACTTCGTAGGTTTCCGTAACGGCGTCCTCGTCGCTTTCCGCGTCAAAATCACCGTCGTTATCGATTTCAATGTTGTCGTCCACAAGAGCAATGACGGTGCTTGTCATGGGGGTTGCGGGAGGTGGAGGCGTAATCTCCTGTTCCCGTTTGGTTTGAATCACCATATCATCATCCAATACAACGGCTTGTGTTTGGAAGGATTCATCCCTTTTCTCGCGGGGTCCGATAAGCTCAAAGGCCATCAGGGTCAGCGCAAGGGCCACACACAGCCCGATTTCGAAAAATACAGGCTTTCTCCACTCTAAATCGGCTTTTACAGATTTTTTAGGTTCCATAGCTTCAAGAGTTTAAAGGTTAATAAACAGTTTATACAAACTTTTACAAAGATAAACCAATTTTAAATAGAAATATTGTGTTTGGCACGAAAAAAATCAAAAAAAAAAGAGGTTGCGCCTTTTCGGGGCAGGCAACCTCTTTGCGTATAGCGGGATGCTGGAGGTTATTCGCCTTTGTAGAACGGCATTTTCACTACCACCGCCTTCAGTTTCCTGTCGCGGATT
>DBVK01000151.1 GCA_002308135.1 Bacteroidales bacterium UBA1266 | reverse complement strand
TTCTTGATCACCATGGGGGCGGAAGGCACGATATGGTGCTGTTTGGAAGCGAAAAATTGCAGGAACTGTTGGCGTATTTCCTTGGAAGTCATAATACAATAAACTATGTTTCAAAAAAATAGACGTTTATCCCCCAAAGTGGGGTAAAACATGCAAAAGTACTCAAAAAACACATCGTCCGCGTTGATTTTATGCCTATCTTTGCAAGCAGTTCACGAGTACAGGAGAAATGAAGCACAGGCACATTAACTGTTTGTTATGTTGCATCCTGCTGATGGCGCGGATTCCGGTGCAGGCGCAGGATTTCAAGGACATTGCCTATGACAACCGCATTTACGATGAAGCGGTGGCTGGGCTGAAGGTTTCGGTCAGTGGAGCGCATTGCGCCCCATTGGTGATTGCCTTGGACGGCACACAATGTTTTCATATTGCCTTTGACGATCTGGACGCGCGGCTCCGGGATGTGAAGTACACCCTGATCCATTGCACCAGCCAGTGGGAGCCCACGCCCTCCTTTCCCCGTTCCGAATACCTTTCCGGTTTTGAGGAAGGCTATATCAGCGACTATGCCTATTCGATGAACACTTCGCAGCATTACCTCACCTATAGGTTCTCCCTGCCCAATGAGGACATGCAATGGCGGAAATCCGGCAATTACCTGCTTTGTGTATATGAGGACGAAGACCACCTGCTGTTCACCTACCGCCTTATGGTAGTGGATGACAAGGTGTCTGTGCTGCCTGAATTCCAAGCTTCTACAAACATACCGGAACACCTGACCCATCAGGAGGTGCGTTTTCAAGTGAAACCTAAGGGCATACGTCTGTTGAACCCTTATGGGACGGTCAAGGTGGTGCTGATGCAGAACCAGCGGGCGGACAACGCCCTGTTTTTCCCGAAGCCCTATGCGCAGCAGGGCGACGTGCTCTTGTATGACAAAGCGGGAGCCATCACCATGCCGGGCGGAAGTGAATTTCACCGTTTCAATATGCGGAGCATGGTCAGGACGTTGGAGAATATCCGGGAGATTAACCGGACGGAGGAGAGTTTCCATGTGTATGTGTATCCGGATCCCGACCGCTCCCATCTGCCGTATGTCAGCGAAACCGACATCAACGGCTGCTGCCTGCTGCTGTCCGATACGGAAGCGCTTGCCTGTGACTTGGATTATGCCCGCGTGCATTTCGAATTGCGTTACGACAGGCCCTTGGACGGGGATTTGTATGTTTTCGGTGAACTGACCCACTGGCGTTTCACGGAAGAGGCAAAAATGCAGTATCATCCTGATCTTCATGTTTACACAGGCTCGCTTTACCTGAGGGCGGGCTATTATAATTATACGTATCTGTTTGTGCCCCGAAACAGTGTTTCGGGAGATTTTTCCGTGGAAGGTTCGCACTGGGAGACCGAAAACAGCTACACCTTTTTGGTGTATTACCATCCGGACGGCACGGATTACGACCAGCTGATAGGGTATAGGCAAACTTTTTACAAGCCGTGACAATATGGATTTCAGCCAGAAAATAGCGCAAGAGCTGCAGCTCTCCAAAGATTATGTCCGCAATGTCCTGGATTTGCTGAACGAAGGGGCTACCATCCCTTTCATCGCCCGTTACCGGAAGGAGGCTACGGGCAGCATGGACGAAGTGGCGCTCACCCAAATCCGCGACCGTTTCAAGCAGTTGGCCGCATTGGAGGAACGCCGGGAAAGCATACTGCATTCCATTGCCGAACAAGGCAAGCTGACCGATGACTTGCGCAGGAAAATTGAGGAGGCGGAAACAATCAGCAAATTGGAGGATTTGTACTTGCCCTACAAGCCCAAACGCCGCACCCGCGCCTCCATCGCCAGGGAAAAGGGGTTGGAGCCGCTGGCCGACCGTATTTATGCCCAGGGGAAAGGCAGTGTGCGCGCCTGGGCGGAGGCCTTTGTGTCTCCCGAAAAAGGGGTGGCTTCGGTAGAGGAGGCCTTGCAGGGCGCATCGGACATCATAGCGGAAAATGTGTCGGAACAGGAGCAGACCCGCGACCGTTTGCGCCGATTGTTCGCCCGAAAGGCCAGGATTATCTCCAAAGTGGTCAAAGGCAAGGAGTTGGAAGGGCAAAAATACGAACTCTATTTCCGGAACGAGGAAAACCTTTCCCGCATCAGCTCCCACCGTCTGCTGGCCATGCTGCGGGGGGAGGACGAGGGCTTCCTGCACCTCAAGGTGGAACCGGACGAGGATACCGCCTTGGACTTGCTGGATTCCATACATTTGAAAAACGACAGCGAGGCCGCCGATTGCGTGGCCGACGCCCTGACGGATGCCTACAAACGTCTGTTGCAGCCGCAGATGGAGACCGAGATGCGCCATTTCTACAAGGAAAAAGCTGATAAGGAGGCAATTAAGGTGTTCACCAAGAATGCTCGGCAGCTGCTGTTGGCCGCTCCCCTCGGGCAGGTCACCACGTTGGCTATCGACCCCGGCTTTCGTACCGGTTGCAAGGTGGTAATCCTCAACCCGCAAGGAAAGTTGCTCTACAACGAGACCATTTACCCGCATCCGCCCGTGGCGCAATACAAGCTCGCCTCCGACAAACTGAAACGTTTGGTGCTTCAGTATCAAGTGGATGCCATTGCCATCGGGAACGGTACCGGTGGGCGCGAAACCGAGAATTTCGTCCGTCACATTCCTTTTGAGCGTGATGTCAAGGCCTTTATGGTGAACGAGAGCGGCGCGTCGGTCTATTCGGCGTCGCCCGTCGCCCGGGAGGAGTTTCCCGACTACGATGTGACTGTGCGCGGTGCCGTCTCCATCGGCCGTCGACTAATGGACCCGTTGGCCGAGTTGGTGAAGATCGATCCCAAGTCCATCGGGGTGGGGCAGTACCAGCATGACGTGAACCAGAAGATGCTGCAGGAGAGTTTGCAGACCACGGTGGAGAGCTGCGTCAACTATGT
>DBVK01000178.1 GCA_002308135.1 Bacteroidales bacterium UBA1266 | reverse complement strand
GCCCGGCATCTTGTTGATGGCGTCCACTATGCAATTGCGACGGGCAATGTATTCTTCCAATACCGCATCGAAATATTCCTTGGGCGTATCCACGGCAGCTTCCGTGAAATACTGGCCGAAAGAAGGCGGGCTCAAACGCGCCTGGGCGAATTTCATTGCGGTTGTGTACACGTCCTTGTTCTTGGTGACAAACATGCCTATCCTGGCGCCGCAGGCGCTGTAGCGTTTCGAAACGGAATCCAACAGTATGACATTCTGCTCTATCTCCTTCAGGTTCATGACGGAAAAGACCTGCTCACCGTCGTAGGCGAACTCCCTGTACACCTCGTCCGAGAAGAGGAAAAGGTCGTATTTCTTCACAATATGGGCCAACGTCTCCAACTCCTGCTGCGAATAGAGGTATCCGGTAGGATTGTTGGGGTTGCAGATCATGATGGCTTTGGTCTTGGGGGTGATCACCTTCTCAAACTCCGCAATGGGAGGAAGCGCAAAGCCGTTGTCAATCACGGAAACAATCGGCTTGACAGTCACACCGGCCGTGCGGGCGAATCCGTTGTAATTGGCATAGAAAGGCTCCGGAATAATCACCTCGTCACCCGGATCCAAGCAGGCGTTGAAGGCGAATTGTATGCCTTCGGATCCGCCGTTGGTGATGATGATCTCGTCAGGGGTGACCTGGATGTTGAAGCGTTTGTAATACTCCACCAGCTTTTCGCGGCAGGAGAGATAACCCGCCGAATGGGAGTAGGCCAGCACACCGATATCCTTGTGCTGCAGGGCGTCAATGGCTCCCTTGGGCGTTTCGATATCCGGTTGGCCGATATTCAGATGATACACTTTGACACCCCGCTGCTTGGCCGCATCCGAGAACGGCACCAGCTTCCGTATAGGGGAAGAGGGCATCGACATTCCTTTTTGTGAAATTTTTGGCATGACGTATTGAATTTGTAAGTTTAATATGCGTTATTTTAACAAGGGTTTTTTCAGAATCAGTATCTCAAACACACTGTATGCCACATAGAGCACGACAAAATTCAGCCCGAAACGGAGCATGTCGGCACGCTTGGTCACCGCATACACTATCAGCAGCAGCACGAACAGCAGCCATTTGACGGTGGTGGCTACCATATAGCGGCGGATGAACTGTTTCTCTATCTCCATGATATCCTTTTTCCGCGTTTCGGCATCCGTGTCGGGATCGGGTGCATACTCCAGCCGCCGGGCGTCCGTGTGCAGCACAACGGCGTGCGTCCCCGCCATGATAAGCAGGAAAAGCACAATCAGGTGCAGGCAGAAAGGCGACAAAAGGTAATCCCAGCAGTAATGGAACAGTATAAAGACGGCCAACACGGCGGTGGTGAAAAGGAGTAGCCTTTTCAAGTATTTGATATATAAGGTTTTAAACATATGCTTTTATTTTTTCCGTATAAACTCGCGCAAGCTGCTGTACAAGGCCAGAAACACGCCGCCTATGGTCAATGTTACGGTAAACAGGGGGAACTTCCAAGCCAGCCAACGGTCCAGACGTATGCCTCCGTAGGCGAACACCCCGGCAATGGCCATCATCTGAAAAGCCATACCGCTGTATTTCAGATATTGGTTTGCCGCGTTGTGGATTTTCTTCCCGGATGTTTCCATGTTATAACAAGTCCGGTTCGGGGGAAGGTTGGGCATTCAACATGCTGCAGTGGCCGGAATACATGGCTCCCGGCTCGATGGTGATGCGGTTGATGCGGATGTCCCCGCAAACTTCGGAATTTTCCCGCAAAATCAAATGCTCATGGGCGAGAATATTGCCTTTCACTTTGCCAAACACCTCACAATCACCACATTCAATATCACCTTCAATATAGCCCGTCGGTCCGATGACCACCTTCAGTTTGGAGGTGAAGTTGCCCAACACGGTTCCGTCCACACGGAAATCACCCTGGGTCTCCACATCGCCGTGAATCACGGTTCCGCTGACCATAATGTTTACACTGTTCGGAATCTCATTATCTGCTCTGTTTCCCATATTACTGTAATTTTATCTTAGATTTAAGTAGTTGTCTTCAAAGAATTTGGCATATTCCGGGCGTTTTTTCTTCTGTTTGAAGAAAAGGGTATAGTTCTGGTCGGAGATAACGTATGCCTGCACCTCCTTGCGCTTGTTGATATCACCGAAATACACATCGTTTTTCTTCAACTGGTAATAATATTCCATCGCTTTGGCTTTGTTGTCAAAACGGGAAATCGTCACCATTTGTGTGGTGTTGTCAATGTAAAAATTGGAGACATCAAAGGTGTTCAGACGGAAATACTCCTTGTTGAAATTCGCTATGTTGAGCTTCAGCTGGTTCATTTTCACCTCTTTGATATCAACAAGAATAATGACAAAGTGGAAACGGGAGGCGTCGTAAACAAATTGTTTCTCCTCTTCCCGCTTTTTCTCCTCCGAACCGCTGTCACCCTCTTTAGGCTGGGGCGCTTTCATCCGCTGCACCGCTTCCAGAATACCGGAAGCCAGCGTATCCACTGCCGTTGCCGGGAATTGGCGTNNGCATCGCCGCCTCCATGGTGTCCACACCGTAAAGCCGGCCTTTGGCGTATGCCTGAAGATAGAACAGCCGGGAGCGGATCTGCGGATCGACAAATTGCTGCATCCCTTTGGCGCACGCCTGGTACAGCTCCTTGTACTTCTGCTGCTCATACAACGGATAGGTTTGGGCGTAGAACATCTCCGCCTCCTGCTTCTGCGAAGCCAGTTTCTCGTAATACTGCGGATCGCGGATAATCATGGCGTATTCGCTTTCCGGGAAACGGGTGAAAATCTCTTTTTTGTAATAACTGGCTTTGATGCTGTCCTTCTTATTCATATACGCCCGATACAGCAGGTAGCAGGCGGAAGGGTACAGCTTGTGGTCCGGGAAACGGTCCGCAAGGGAAGTCCATTGGGCTATGGCCTTATCCTGGTCATGCAAATCGTCTTCATAGGTAAAACCGGAATTGTACAAAGCAAAGGCAATACGGTTATTGGAAGAATCCATGGCTTGCACTGTAAACGGAACATCCTGCGTATAATACGCAGGGTTCGTAGGATCAGTGATACGGCTGCCCGCCGATGCCATGCCCGGTTTTTCGGACAGGGTGTCTTTGGACGTGGAGTCAAGCGATTCGTTCTCTTCTGATTCCGTCATCTGAATGAAACTATGCTTGTCGCTCAGAAACCAGTTGTCCTCCAGCACACGCGGCCCCCATTCCTTGCGGAACTGCTGCTCTCCCGCCTTCACTTGGGTGGGGTTGTAGAAAACCCAGGAGCTCTTCTTGTTGTTGGCATTCGCTTTTTTCACGTCCTGCATCAGCTCCTGCTTGGCTTCCTCATCGGCGATACGTTCCCGCTCACGCACCATGTAGGCTTCGATGGACGACTGCACATAGGCTTCCCTCTCTTCTTCCGTCATGGCGGCAATGCGTTGCAGACTGTCCTCGGTTTTGACGCACATCAGGTCGGTGACCAGCTCCTTCAGCACTTGCGCCCTTTGATAGATAACGCCCCTGTTGGGGAAGGTGGACGGAAGCACCCGCAAGAGGGTGTCGTAATACCGTTGCGCCTCCTCAAACGACTGGCGGGAAAAGAAATACTCGGCCAGCTCCATGGAAGAAATGGCCTTTTGGTAAGGGTTGCTGATGCTCCAGAACACGGAGGCCTCCAAATTGCGTATACCCGCCACCGTATCGGTACGGTAGAAATCCGTCTGCGCCAAGGCATAGAAAATCTGGTCCCGGTATTCATCATTGCGCGGATCCTTGAGCAGTTTTTGCAGGCGCTGCTTGGTTTCGCTCTTCTCTATACCGCACAAGGCCTCGTTTAAAGTGGCGTTGAAAGCCATTTCGTAAGGGGGCGACCTCCGGATGACCTTGGCGTAATAGGCCCGGGCTTCGTCAAACTGCCCCAGTTCCTGGTTCAGCTGGGCGTAAATGAACATGCAACGGGTCTTGAACGTCCGGTTCATCCATTTGTAGGAAAGCAATTCGTTCATATAAACGGAAGCCTGCTCGTATTGCTCCTGACGTATGAGCTTGTCGGCATACACAGCGACCCAATGCTGCTTTTGCCGCTTGTTTTTTGTCACACCGATATCGGCCTTGATCAGCTCCAGGCACTCCTCGGCATCCGGAATCTGGTTCTGGCAAAGGCAGGTCTGGGCTTTCCAGGTATAGGCGTCCAAATAGGAATTGGTGTTTTTATAGGATTGTATCAGGTAAGTAAAGATGCGGTTGGCGTCCAGGTAATCCTGACGGTAGAAATACGCCTTCCCCATCAGCAGGTACACCTCGTCCATGTAGATGTTCTTGTCCTCGCCTTTGATGAACATGGTGTGTTTGGCGATGGCTTTGGAGCATTTCTCTATGGTTCTGTCCCATTTTGGAGACTGCGAATGCGCATCCACCTTGGAGGGATAGACATATACCGGAAGAATGCCGGTGTAATTGTCCCTGGTGGTTTTGTCCAAGGCCTGCACCCCTTCCTTGAAACTCTCATTCCCGTTAAAAAAAACATTAAAGCGGGTGTTTACCGCATGGTGGAACTTATTCGGAAAGGCATCCTTATTGGTTGCGCACGAGGCAAGCAAGCCCGCGCACACCAGCAACAACCCATATGAAAGCCATTTCCGCCGTTTCATCAAAACCTGTTATCAATAATGTTTCAATTCCCTTTTAGGTATGAAATAACGGATTTTGACAAACAATATTATGGATTTGTAAAAATTATTTTTTCTGTGCGGCGCCGACCACCTTGTCCATGCGGCGAAGGCCTTCATTGGTAAGCATTCCGCGCATAATGGGATAAATGGTGTTGTGGAAAATTTCAGACGGGGAATATTTGAAAAACATGGCTTCGTTATCAGAAGCGACCAAAAAAACGTATTTGAACATGTATGAGAACAAAATCTCCGTATTGATGTCCGCACGCATGTATCCGCTTTCCCTGCTTTCCTCAATCAGCGACATCAGGTATTTCCTTACATTGTCCACCACCGGATCCACCTCCTCGTGGTACAGCTCCGGATAATAGCGCTGCACTTGAATCAGGAAGCGGCTGGGTTTCCCGAAAAACACCATCATGTTGGCATACAGCGTATGGTAAAGGCTATCCATCAGGTTTTCCTTTTTCGGGACCACCAATTCCGGACGATGCTGCAGCATGCAGCCAAGGCAGGCTCTCACCAAATCCGTCTTGTCGTCAAACTGCTCGTAGATGGTCCTTTTCGAAACCCTTATCTGATGAGAGATCTCATCCATGGTGGTGCGCAGGCTGTGTTCCATGAAAATGTCCAATGCCCTTTGGACAAAAACCTCTTTTGCTAATCCTTTTCTTGCCATATTAAAAATATTATATTTTTTAAAAAGTAGCAATTTTCATGCCAATCTAAAAGGTTTTGGCGGCAAAGGGGCGGGGTTTTGCTTTCCTCCCCCTTCACCCCCGCCCGGCATCGGTTCGGAGACGTTTAATAGTAAAAGAAGCGTGTGTTTTTGTCGGGAAAAGGGCCGCATTCCGGAATAACTTAACAGTATTCCGCACCGCTTTTGCGCTTGCATTGTTTTTTCAATATAAAATAAACAACTGATGTCCAATTTATTGGATATAAATATTTTTTTTATGGGAAACAATCTTTTCCTATTGTAAAAAGTTGTACTTTTGCACCGCTTAATAACGATGTTTAAACAAGTAAAAATATTGATAAGTAATGGCAAATCATAAGTCACAAATAAAAAGGATAAGGGAAGACAGAAAGAGAAGACTGGTCAACCGCTATTGGGCGAAAACCATGCGCAATTCCATCAAGAAAATCCGCACCACCCACGATGTGAACGAAGCGAAGAACAACCTTCCGAAAGTCGTCTCCCTGATTGACAAAGTCGCCAAAAAGGGCATCATCCACAAAAACAAAGCCGCCAACCTGAAATCCGGCCTGATGAAGCACCTTAACAAAATGGCGTAATTCCAGCAAGAATTTTTTCATTGGTTTAAATTGTTTGGAAGCGGGTCGCGCAAGCAGCCCGCTTCTTTTTTGCATTCCTCCGCGCCTCAGCCAATCCACGCGCCGCATTACTTTTCCGCTTGCCCTCGGAGCCTGTGCACGACGCCACCTCTGCGGAACGGATAACAAAAAAAGAGAGAACCCTGACGGATTCTCTCCTGGAGCGGAAAACGAGACTCGAA
>DBVK01000023.1:19645-21134 GCA_002308135.1 Bacteroidales bacterium UBA1266 | reverse complement strand
ACGAACAGGAAATACTGGTTGCCGTAGTAGAAGGGCTTGATGACCGCCTTGTAATGTGTTCCTTTGGTCTTTTCCTGAATGATTTTCTGTATGTTCTCCTCAATTTTTAGGTTGCGCTGATCTTCCGGGTTCATGTCGCACACATCCTCCAGCACAGCGTCGGTCACATCCTCCATGTAAACCAATCGGGTGGCGGTCAGTCCCTTGCAGGGGATCTCCTGTTCACGGTTCATGGCCCAGAAGCCGTTGGTCAGGTAATTATGCTCCAAAGTGCTGTTAGAGACAATGTAATAATAGCCGCAATGGTGGTTGGTCAGGAATAATCCCTCCTTCGACACGAACTCGCCAGTGCAGCCTTGGTTGAAAAGGATGACCGCATCCTTCAGGCAGGCGTTGTTGATGTCGTAGATGTCTTTGGCGGTGATGCGCATACCGGCCTTCTGCATATCGGCTTCGTTCTTTCCAAGCAGCATGGGGATCCACATGCCCTCATCGGCACGCAGGGGTTGGATGAGAAGAAGCAGGAATAAAATACGTATGCACGATTTCATAATGGTTATGGTTTATAGGTTCTTAACAGCTTTCGTTATAGGTGTGGTGTCTAGAGATATGCAAAGCCAGATGCTGTTGTGTTGTATGTAGGCGCTGCTTTGGGCGTCCATCAGCCGTATGCCGCTTCGGATATGGCGGGAAGACACCTGGTGGTCCGTGAGCATGCTGCGGCAGATGGCCGCTGTACGCACGCTTTCCCTTTCCATGGTTTCCTTCAGGGTGCTGAGTGCGGTCTCGCTACGGACGGGCGCTACAATCTCAAAATAGACAGAAGGGTATTTCTGGTAGATTTCCGAAAGCAATTTCAGCATCTCTTTGCCTTTCCCGGAAATGAAATTGCGGTTGTTTGGGGTGAAGAAGAAGTGCTCCGGCACCTCAATGACCACTTCGTTCTGCCGGGGCGTCAAAATGACTTCACGGAAGCTGCTGTCGTCTTCCGTCAGCAATTCAAGCAGAAAGTCCGCTTCTTTCCGCAAGATGCTCATGCTGTCCGCATAGCTTTGGGTGAGGCGTTGGCAGTGCTGTATGGCAGTGTCCCTTTGCTGCAGTTCGCGTATGCGTTCGTTCAGCTCCTTTTTGCTGGAAGAAAGATAGGTCTGCACTTTGTCCAGTTCCTTGCGGTTTTCCCGCAGCAGGGAACGCAGCCGGGAGGTGTCCTGTTTCAGGCGGTCGGCGGCATCGGTCTGATGGCGCAGCTCCGCCTGTAAGGTGTCAATGGTTTTGTATTGTCGGATGTTTGCTGTTTCCAGATGGTTGTGCGCAGCTTCCAGCGCCACGTATTTTTTTTTTGACACGCAGGAAGTGAAACAGCAAATGATGCAAATCCAAAGGATGCCGCATTGTCTGCTCATGGGGAAGAAAAAAAATTAAAAGATAATGCTTGCCTTGATGCCGGCAAAAGTGTACCAATTGTGTTCACTGGTATTGACCAGCAAAG
>DBVK01000023.1:18937-19628 GCA_002308135.1 Bacteroidales bacterium UBA1266 | reverse complement strand
TTCATGTTGGTCAGCTCCTCATCCCCTTCGTAAAATTTAACAGAGGATTCCTGCATTTTGAACGATCCTGCAAGGACAATGGCCACGTTCTTGGACACTTGGGCTTTGACACCTATGCCCGTTTCCGCCATGATGCCGGAGCGGTCCCCGTGAATGAGGTAGGTTTTGCTGTTGCCCAGCTTGTCGGAGATGTAGGGTTTGGAGTCAATGTACCAACGGTTGGCGTAACCCACATTGAGGTACCACTGCGGTGCGATGGGGGAGGTGCCTATGTTCACGCGAAGGTCAGCGTATATCGGTACAAAAGCGTTGCGGCAGCTGGTCCAATATTCAAATCCGACACCTATACCGGCGATGATGGCCGGAGAGAACTGATATCCCACCACCTGGGACACACCCGCTATAGACAGGTTGTTCTTGAAGTCACGGGCAAAGCCGGATTCCTTGTTGGTGATATGGATGTTTCCGAAACCTTGCATAAAAACGGGACTGGTGATAAACGTGGGACCCCAGTTTTTGACGCTAGGCGGCGTGCGTTGCGCTTGTACGGATGAAATGGTGGGAAATAAGGCAATAAATGCCAACAGCGAGACGAATACCAAACTACGTTTCATGCAATGTGTTTTTTATGGTAACGCATCAAATTGCCTGATGGCAAAGTGGACTTGGTTGCGGAGGCAGGACTCGAACC
>DBVK01000023.1:15829-18916 GCA_002308135.1 Bacteroidales bacterium UBA1266 | reverse complement strand
ACCATTGCTCTACTCCGCGATGTTCAATATGCAAAAGTAAACAAAATTGCCATAGCTTTTCTGCTCTTGTGGAAATATTTTTTGTCGGTCTAACCATTTCGAAATGATAAAATTGGGCGTTGCGCTGTTTCTCCGTCTACGGACACCGTTGCCCGTCCCAGGCATTTTTTTTGCATCCGCATCAGGCGTTTTTGAGTGTTTCCGCCATTTGCAGGGAGCTTGCCGTCACGTTGCCGTCACTAAGCATTTGGGCGATTTCCGACAGGCTTTCCGTTGCGTTGAGGAGGCGGATGTCCGATCGGGTGCGCCCGTTTTCGGTCTCTTTGTACACCAGGTAGTGCTGTGGCGCCTTGGCCGCGATCTGCGCCTGGTGCGTAATGGTGATGACCTGGCTGTATTGGGCGATACCGCGCATGACTTCCCCCATTTTGGCGGACACTTCTCCGGATACGCCATTGTCAATCTCATCGAACACTATGGTCGGAAGGATGTTCTTCTGGGATATCAGGGCTTTCAACGCCAGCATGATACGGGAAATCTCCCCGCCTGAGGCGATTTTGGAAAGGGCTTGGGGCGGGGTGCCCGCATTGGCGGAGAAAAGGAATTCGGCCTCGTCACAGCCGTTGTTCCCCAATGGGATGTCTTGCAGGGTGATGGCGGTGCGCACATGAGGCATGTTCATGCGTTGCAATTGGGCCACGACGGCTTTCTGCATGTCCGGCAGCGCCGCTTCCCTTTGACGGTGCAGTTCCTTCGCCATATCGGCAAGCGCCGCCTCCTTGGAGGCTATGGCCTTGCGTATGGATTCCTCCTCAGCGTCCGCGTCGGCGGCTCCTTGCAGCAGGTTTTGGAGTTCGCTCTGTTTTTCCAGCAGTCCGGCCTCGTCCCTGACTTTGTGCTTCTGCTGCAGCCCGTAGAGCAGATCCAGGCGTTCGCGCACGGTGGCGGCCCGCTCCGGGGTGTAGGCGGTTTTCTCCTCTTCCCGCCGGATTTCATGGGAGAGATCCTCGGTGTCTATGCAGATGCTTTGCATGCGGTCGGCCAGGTCCTGCAGGGAGGCCTTGTATTTGGCCGCGTGTTGCAGCTGGCGCTGGATGCTTTGCATGCTCAGTACAAGGTTCTGTTCGCCACTGGAAAGCTGTTGGTGGGAAGCGTAAAGCTCCTGCTTGATTTCTTCCGCATGCTGCAGGCTCTCCATCTCCTCCTCCAGGGCTTGCTGCTCGCCTTGCTGCAGACGGGCTTGCTCCAGCTCCTGCAGCAGGAAGGAAAGGTAATCCGTGTCCCTGTTGTCCCGCTTCGCTTGGAGTTGCCGGTATTGCTGCTGCAATTGAAGGTATTGCCTGTAGTGTGCGCGGTAGGTGTCCACGTCCTTTTGCAGGTGTGCGAACTGGTCGATCAGCAGCAGCTGGAAGTGCTTGTCCTTGAGCAGCAGGCTGGCGTGCTGGGAGTGTATGTCCACCAGGCGTTCCGCCAATTGGCGCATCACGTTCAGGGAAACCGGGGTGTCGTTGATGAACGCCCTGGACTTCCCTTGAGGGGTTATTTCCCTTCGCAGCAGGCATTCCTCATCGTAATCAATGTCGTTTTCAGTGAAAAAAGCCTCCCATCCGTAGTCTTTGATGCGGAAGACGGCCTCCACCACGCTTTTTTTCTCCTTATCCCCCAACACCGAAGTGTCCGCGCGTTGCCCAAGCACCAGTGAAAGGGCGCCCAGCAGCACGGATTTTCCGGCGCCGGTCTCTCCGGTAATCACCGAAAAACCTTCCCCGAAACGTATGGAAAGGGAGGGGATGATGGTATAGTTGCTAATGCTCAGTTGTTGCAGCATGGGACGGGTTATTCCAGTTTGGCGTATTTGTTGGCGTTCGCCGGATCCAATTGGGTCAGAATGCTTTGTGCCTCATGTCGCTGTGCCTCCGGTGCACCGGAAAACACATTGATGAATTCCGCGCTTTTGGCCGTCATAAGGACGGAGGTGAAATACAGGTTGCTTTTGGATTTGTTGATTTCCTGCAGCATTTTAAGGCAGTCCATAATGGTGCTGACGCCGTCGGTCAGGTTGGAGGACAGCACGTCCATGCCCAGACGGTGGTATTTGTAGTAGAAATTCCGCAAATCCGCGTAGGAGGGATTGGTGATGTTCTCCCACAGCCAGTACCGGTTGCGTTTGGATTTGCTGTCGTTCCCGGCCCATCCGCTGCCCTGGTTCTGGGAGTAGCTGATGATATTCTGGCATTGGTTGAAAAATGGCGTGCCTCCCAAAGGGGAGAAGGAGTCGAAATAGACGCCCAGGAACAGGTTGGCGTAGAATCCCATAATGGCTGAAAGGTTCCACATAAAGCTGTTGTCGTCGTAGTCAAAGCCCTGGGAGTTGGAATAGGCGAATGCGATGTCGTCGTCCTGTATGGTCAGCAGGTTGGAGGTGTAGGTGGAGTTGAAGACAGGGCGGCTCATCTGAAACACAAGGTGACCGGTGTAATTGTCTCCGCTTTTGCCGTCCAGTATCAGCTGCACATTGCATTTGATGCGTTCCTCCTGTTTGAACGTCAGGTTTGTCCACCTCCTTTCGTTGAGAAAGGTCGTCAGGTCCTGTTCCAGTCGGGTGAACAGGGCGGCATCCTCACCTTGTATGCTTTTGGTGTTGATGGTCACGTGCGCCAGCAGCTCCTGTGCCTGGGAGGACAGAAAGCAGCAGGCCGTCAGTAGGGCTAAAAGGGTGTTGCGCAGGTTCATTTTTCGGGTATTAGTGTGTTAAATATTTCGTTCACAATATGTTCTGCTGTATCTTCCTTGCTCATCAGGGGCAGGTTTACGGTTGGCCGGCCGGGCAGCAGCAGCGAAACCTTGTTGGTGGGGACGTCAAAGCCGGCGCCTTCGTCCTGCAGGGAGTTCAGGACAATCATGTCCGCGTTTTTCTCGCTCAGTTTGCGTCGGGCATTGCGCTCCTCGTTGTCCGTCTCCAGCGCGAAGCCGACAAACACCTGTCCCGGGCGTTTGCGGGCGGCCAGGGTTTTCAGGATGTCGGTCGTGGGTTCCAGGTCAATTTGCAGGTTCCCCGCCTGTTTTTTTATTTTATGGGCAGCCGGC
>DBVK01000023.1:15549-15805 GCA_002308135.1 Bacteroidales bacterium UBA1266 | reverse complement strand
TCTGCGGCTTCCGCTCTTGCTGCGGTTTCCCGGTACATTTCCTCCGCGCTTTCCACGCGGGTGACCCGTATGTCCGGATTGGTGCATGCCAGGCGGGTGGGACCGCTGACCAGTTCCACATCCACCCCTTTGCGTGCCAGCGCTTCGGCTATGCAATAGCCCATTTTTCCCGAAGAGCGGTTTCCGATGAATCGGACGGCGTCCAAAGCTTCGTAGGTGGGGCCTGCATTTACAAGCGCTTTCCGCTTTTTGGGCT
>DBVK01000023.1:10059-15535 GCA_002308135.1 Bacteroidales bacterium UBA1266 | reverse complement strand
CGAGCCGCTCCGGTTCGGCCATGCGCCCCTTGCCTTGCGCCTTGCAGGCGAGAAAGCCTTCCTCCGGTTCGATAATGTGCACGCCGTGTTCCTGCAGATAAGCTATGTTTTTTTGTGTTGAAAAATGAAGGTACATGTTCTCGTTCATGGACGGCGCCAGGAACAGCGGTTTGCGGAAAGCGAGCAGGGTGGTGGAAAGCAGGTCGTCGGCTATGCCGGAGGCCAGNNATGCAGTTTGCGGTGGCCGGCGCCACGATGGCCGCGTCGGCCCATTCGTACAAAGCGATGTGGCGAATGTTGTTTTCCGTTGCACGGGAAAACAAATCAATATTTAATGGGTTGTTGCTCAGTGTTTCAAGTGTGCTTTGCGTAACAAACTCCAGGGCATTCCGGGTTGCCACCGTTTTGACCTCATAACCGGCTTTCACAAACAGGCGGATGAGCAGCGGTGTCTTGTAGGCGGCGATGCCGCCGGTGATACCAACCAGTATATGCCCTTTGGCCATAGCCTTAGTTTTCGTCCTCTTCGCGGAAATACACTTCCTTGTTGATGTATTCCTGAACAGCCAGGAGGGTGGGTTTGGGAAGCATTTCGTAATGCCTCACCAAATCAATCTGCTCCTTGTTCTCGCTGATTTCGTCCCCGGTGTCCTTGGTGATGCCGAATTCTTCGATTTTCTTGTTGAGCTCCTCTTTCAAATCAACGGCGATCTGGTTGGCCCGTTTGGACAGAATGGCCACACTTTCGTAGATGTTTCCGGTCTGTCCGTCGAATTGCGTGATGTCACGGGTAACGGCGTTAGTGTCAGTTTTTACTTTCTTGTAATCCATGTGTTTATTGACTGTTATTTAAAGCTTTTATTTCAATATTTTCTCCCGTTTTCTGGCGGCATCCTCCGCTATCTTTTTCGCCTCGGCAAGGTAGGCGGACTTGGGGAAACCGGCTTCCAGCTGATGGTAGCTGTCCACGGCCTGCTGGTAGCGTTCCGCCTGTTTGGCGGGCACACTGTTCTCCGCATAGTCGTAACTGTTTTTCACCATGTAAAACAAGGCCCTCTCCGTGTAGGGGGAACCCGGGAAATCTTTCATCAGGTTGTTGAAAGCGATGTGGGCAGAAGCGTATTTTCCAATGTTATAATACATGAATGCCGTAGCGTATGCTTTGTGCGCCAATTGGTTGCGTATGCTGTCCAGCATGGTGTTGCATTCGTTGCCGAAACGGCTTTGCGGATAATTCTCCAAAAAGCTTTCCAGGCCGTCTTTGGCCAAAAGGGCGTCGGTCTGGTCGAGATTATAGGCCGGCACATTCTGGTAATGGGCCTTGGCGGCTAAAAAAGCGGCTTCCTCCGCACGGGCGGAGAAAGGGTATTTTTTGGTGAAGTCGTTGAAGTGGAAGGCCGCCATCAGGTAGTCCCCGTTTTTGTAGTAGCTGTCCGCGAACAGGAAAAGGATGGAGTCCCCCTGGACCGTTCCCATGAAAAGCGGGTAGATGCGTTCGAGCAATTCGGCCGCGCTCAGGTACATGCCTTTGTTGTAATAGGTCTTTGCCGCTTCGAATTTGGCCTCCTTGGTTTTGTATTTCCGGTATTTCCGAGGGGTGTCGTCTCTTTTTTTGCTTTGGGCATAGGCATGCCCCCCTCCGGCGGAGAAAAGCACAACCAAAAGAAAAACAATGTATTTCTTGATTTTAGGATACACTTTGCCATTCATTTTTCAACGGGTGCAAAGATAGCATTAAAATCAATGCCGCGCAGGTGCGCCCCTAAAAAAATATTCACGCCCGGATCCGCAGCTGGTGTGGATACTGTCTAAGGCTGTCAGGGTTCTCTGAGCGTGCTTTCGATGCGGTAGCGGTTTTCCCTGGCGTTTTCCTCTGAAGTGCGGATTTCCAGCTGGTATTCCTTCATGCCGTTTTGTTTGATGAGGAAGTATCGGATGTATTGGTTGCGTTTTTCCGCAATGGCAGCGGCGTCTTTACGCGTTTGGGCCAAAGGGTAGAGCCGCTCCGCCTGCTGGGCCGCAGTTTTTCCGGCGCCGGCTTCCCCGGTCTTGTCCTCCAGGTAGGTGACGAAATCCAGCTCCTTGACATTGATGGCGCTGATTTTCTGGAAATCCACCAACTGTAGACGATATCCTTGTTTTTCAGGGTTTTGCATTAGGTAATAGTCCCGTTTGACATAATACAGCGAAAGGTCATGTGCGGCTTTCTCCCAATCCGCCTCCTGCTCCATCTGGAGGACGATATTGGTGTCCTTCTTGGCCAGTTCGGCAAGTTGGGACAGCAGGTCGTACTGTTCGGAAGTGAAATCGAACTGCAGCGGGTCTATGTCCATCTTCTCCAGGGATTCGCTGTTGACCCCGATGGCGTCGGCCAGGTAGCGTATGGGCGAGACCGACACTTTGACCAGCAGGTTGGACAAGGTCTTCCACACCAGTTTCATATAGGAGAATTCCGGATTGTCTATGTTTCCGGAGACGGGAATGTCCAATTGAATTTTGTCGTCCTTGTCGTTCAGGATGTAAAGGGCGGCCTTCAGCGGGACTGAGACCTCCGGCTGCACATCGGGGCGTTTGTCGCCCACGCTCAGTTTGTAGATGTCCACGTTGTTTTCCCCTTCCAGTTCGGATTGCTGCAAAATGTTCTGGCTGGTGAAGGAGAAAACCCCGTTGGTGACAGGATACCCCAGATAGTGCACGACATAAGGGGACAATTGTTTCATGTTCAAGTTTTTGATAGAGATGAACAGGTTTTGGTAGGTTTTGGGATTGTCCAACCGGCCTTTCCATGCGACAAGGGCGTGGCCGCCGCCGGGAAGCCCGGTGCGCAGCGTCATCTGGTTGCGTCCGCCAAGCTGCAGGCTGTCGGCGTGAATCTGAAGGTTTGTCAAGGGGAAGCGGAAGACGTCCTCCATGGTGAAATCGTTGTATGTCAGCTGAGTATGCTCCACACGCAGGGTTTTGACCAGGACACGCATGGGTGCTGCGGAATCCGCTGCAGCGGGTGTTGCAGCGGGTGTTCCCGATTGGGTTTCCGCGTTCTTTTCCCCGCCGGACAGCAGGCGGGAGAAATTGCTCTCCCCGTTGGCGTAGCTGTCGTAATGGGTGGAAAAACCGTCCAAAAGGATACGGTCCAGGATATAGGTGTTCTGTTGCGGGTTGATACGCTCGATACCTGCCTCCAATTTGTCCAGGCTCACGATGGAAGCCCCTTTGGGGTCGTTCAGCCGCAAGGATTCAATGGAAACCGTCCCGTCCATTTCCAGGTTGAGGATGTCGTCAAGGTTGCCTTTGACATGGAGGTTCCCGTTGAAATCACCGGATATTCCGCCTATGGAAAGCATGTCCGTAAGGTAAGGCTTGAGGTTTTCCAGGGCGAAACGGCGCAGGTCCAGACGGACTTCAAAGTCGTTGCTGCCCATGTTGTACTGCACTTTTGTCGTCAGGCTGCCGTGGTCGGCGAAAGCCAGCGAAAGGCCGGCGTCGGTGCTGTTTGTGCCATCCAGAAAAATGCCGGGCACATTGAGGTGCAAGCGCTTGAGCTCCCAGGATTTGTTGCGGGCCACATCGTGGTAGTGGAGGTTCCCCTTGGAGAGCTGTATGTTATAGATGCCGATTTTCCAGTCGGAACTGCTGGTGTCTGTGGTATCGGTCGTGAAACGATCCAGGATGTCGCTGAAATTGAAAGTGCTGTCTTCTTGTACAATGCCTACATTCAGTCCGATGAGTTTGATATGGGGGATATGGATTTCCGAGTGCAGCAGCTTGCGCAGCCGGATGGAAACGTCCAAGGTGTCAAAGGCGGCGAAATCGGTTTTGGCATCTTTTTCCTTAATGTGGAAACCGTAGATGCGGAGGTTGCCCTTCAGCACATTCAGTTTGATTTTGTCAATTTCAGCCTGCCGGCCGACAATGGTTGCATCGTAGCGGTGCAGTATCCCTTTGGCAACCGGTCCCGGGAACAGGAGCAGCAACAGTAGCAGCGCCCCCAGCAGGGAAGCTATGGAAATGCCGGTGATTTTGCCTATTTTCTTCATGAAAATCAAGTGTTTCAATGGTCTTTGTCTTAGGGAAGGCCTTTGTTCAAACCTGCAAAAGTAAATCAAAATGCAATAGGAAAAAGCGCCGGTGGAAGAAAAAAAACGCGTGCAAAAAAGCAAACGTAAGCGCCAAATGCGTATTTTTGCATTCTGGAAGTTGTTATTTCCGCCGTCACGCCTCAGCCTGTGGGCAGTGCATAAAAACGTATTCAACAACCAAGTAAACGTAATAATATGAAAAAAGCAAGTGTAATTCTGTTCGTTCTTTTCGGATGCTTCGCTATGGCGTCCGCGCAGCAGGTCAGCTGTGTATCCGCCACCTTAAACAAAGATGTGCGCCCCGCCTTCACTATGGGGCTGGACTATCCGAAAAAAGTGGTGGAAGAGGCGGTGTCCAAACGCCTCAAGAAAGACAAAATCAAAGGGAAATCCGTTTCCGGCATCATGGTGTACAATCAGGTGAACAACCGTATGATCGGTTTGCAGGGCGCAAACCTCTACACCCGGGTGGAAAGTGTGGGCAAAAAATCCAACCTCTATTTCTTTGTGGAAAGGGAGAACGGCAACTTTGTGACGGAGACCGATACGGAAGCCGCCGCGGTTATCCGCTATATGTCCGGCCTGGAAAAGGATGTGGAACTGCTTGCGCAGACCTATCGCGTGAACGACCAGAAAAAGGTCTATGAAAAATCCGAAAAGCGGTACCAGAAACTGTTGAACAAGCAGAAAAAGCTGGAGAAACAGCTGCAACAGGCCGACCGTGACCGTCAGGAGCAGAAGCAGCTGCTGGAGGAATACCAGAAACAGGCTAAATAGGATTGACGGTAATTAGTGTCTCAAAGCGGGGAGCTGCCTCCAGGTGTCTTCCCGCTTTTTGCATGCGTCGCGCAGGGCGTTCAGTTCCCCGATACCGGCTGTCTCGAAGCGGAAACCGCTGTCCGGACAGGCCTCTTCCATGCCGAGGGAAAGCAAGGTGGCGCGCAGCTTGTTTTCTTCCGTGTCCGGGTGGGTGTCGGCGTAATGCCGCAGGAATTGGAAGATGCGCAGCCCGTCGGCTTTCTGGTGGAAGGCCTTGGTGAAGGCGGGCAGCGTGGGGTAGTTGCGGCGCAGCTTCTCCCATCCGTCCCCCTTGCCCAGGGTGCGGTCCATGAAATCCGTAAGGGGGGTGGGCACAGGCCCCTTTTGCAGCGCCGGAATCCTCAAGTAGGTCTCCCGTATGGCATCAAACGCTTCCGGCGGGAAAACTGGGTAGCGTGTGTTTTCATTTTGCAGCAGGCTCCGTATGGCCGGGCCTGTACCGAAAGGCACCCTTTCCGACAGGCGGGAGGAAGGGTAGACGGTCGCATGCGGACGTATGTCCACTTGCCCGCATTTGACGATGCTCTGCAGCAGGTAAAAATCCTCGCCCGCTTCCCGGCTGTCGAAGCCGCCCGCCTTGT
>DBVK01000023.1:3306-10033 GCA_002308135.1 Bacteroidales bacterium UBA1266 | reverse complement strand
TAAAGGCGTATGGGGAGGAAATGCGCAGCAGCTGCAGCAGGTAGCAGCGAAGGTAGATTTCGTAGCGCAGCATCGCCCTGTCCTGGGCCTCGCAGCCGCTCAGACGGTGGTAATAGGCCGGGGTGGCCGCATCGGTGTGCGGATTGCGGAAGGCTTGCGCCATACAGCGGACATAGGAGGGGTTGAACAGGGTGTCGGCATCCATGTGAATGAGGATGTCGTCGGATTCGGCTTCGGGAAGCAAGGCTTCCACACAGCTTTTCCGGGCCATGCCCACGCCTTTTTGTTTCCCTTTCCAAGCCTTGCCTTCGGAAAAGCGGTCGATGGGATGCAGTGCGAGCCCCCACGGGTTTTGCCGCAACCGTTCCCACAGTGCGCGGTTACGGGCGCTAAGGGCTTGGTAACGCTTGTCCTTTTCGTCTCCTTCCGCTTGGTTCACACATATATATACCTGTATGTCCCCCGGATAGTCTTGTGCGCTTATGCAGGAAAGGGTGGCGCCCAAATCCTCCAGCTCATCCATGGCCGGAATGGCGAAAAACACACGGGGAAATTCCATACTCAAGGGTGTGCCAGCGCTATTTTACAATGCCAAACCTGATTGGAGCTGTGCACGCGCAGCACATACATCCCGTTTGGCAGGTCGGAAAGGGGAATGGGTTTGCCGGTGGGGCAGGGGGCGATACGGCGCAGGCAGCTGNNCTGCCCTGTGCCGAGATGATTTCTGCGGAAAGCAGGGGCTCGGGGCTTTGCAGGTAAAGGACGTCCGTCACCGGATTGGGATAGGCTTTCAGCTGCAGGCTGTCGGGCGTGCGTATGCCTGTCGGGCTGTTCGGGAAATAGCTTCCGTCCAGGCAGAGGGTTCCTGTACCTATGGGGTCCAGCCAGGGGCGCAATTGCTGCTGGGGGTCCGTTTCCATATTGGCGAACCAATGGTAGGAAAGTTTGCCGTACCAGTTGAGCCGGTTGGAAGTGACGCTGTTGCATCCCACATCGTTGATGGCGGTCAGGGTGCCGACCAGCCTTTGGCGCTGCCGCTCGAACAGGCCTGAACCGGAGGAACCTTGGAAGGTCATGCCCCTGTCCCAGGCGAAATTCCAGAATGCCTGACGCGGAAAGCCGATTTCCCGGCAATCGTCGGTAATGGGTTTTTGCCCGCTGAAGCTGATTTTTTTATAATCCCCTTTGGGATGGTGTATGCCGACCACCCCATTTTCGGGAGGGGTGTTGCGCCTGTCCCAGCCGCTGTAAAAGGCACGGTAGCTGTCCGGGATTTTCCGGTTCAGTTTAAGCAGCAGAAAATCCGAATGCTTCCCCTTGGCCACCACCTGGCATCCGGTCATCACCTGCAGGTCCCAGTCGGAAAGGGACGGCCCGTCGGTGTTGGAGGCGCAGGAGTTGGAGGCGATGTTGAAAAAGAATTTCCAGCTGCCGTAATTCGGATAGCTGAGTTCTTCCATGCAGTGGGCGGCGGTCAGCACATAAGGCGTGCCGTCCCGGGCGGTGTTGTTGATCACGGTGCCGCTGCACAGGTAGCCGTCCATATAGATGAGCACTACAGCATGGATAATGTCGGTGTAGGCTTGGGCTTCCTCACAAGCGGTGTTGATGAGGCAGGCAGGGGTCTCCTCCTCGTTGAAGAAGGCTTTCTGCCCGGCAATCACGCGGCGCAGGCGTATGTCCACGCTGTCCCCGCTGTCCGTGGGTGCATGGCAGAGCAGCACGACCTTGTCCCCTTGCAGCAAATCGGTGCTGAAACCCAGGCTGTCCTGGATGTTTTCCGGGAGGTAAGGCCCTCTATAGGCGCCGTTCCCCGGATTGTACAGATAGGCGTATCCGCCTTTGGGCAAGTGAAAACGGGTAAAGGACAAATCCATGAATTTCGCTTGCGGGGCCTGGAAGGCCAGGCGGTAAACACGGCTCCCGTCCGGAAGCTGCCGCATTTCCCCATCCTGTAAAAGGGAGAGGGGAATGGCATAGCGTTCGCCCACGCTGTATAGGAATTCATCCATGGCGGTGTCCGCACGTTCCCGGGGAATCAGGTAACGGTAAGGTGTCCGGTTTCCGAAAACCGCTTGCAGCGCCGGTGCGTCCGCCCGGGTGGGCTGCGCAAAGCCGCGGGCCGCCAGCATGTATAGCAGCACAAAAGCGACGGAAAATGTTTTTCTATGCAAAGAGGGCAATAATGCCATTATCGGTGTCGTTTAATAAACTGCAAAAATAATAAAAAAACAGACACCGAAAAGAAACATGAGCGACACCTATTCTCCCGGACGGTTTTCCTTTCTGCCCGTAGTGACAAAAAATCTTTTGATTATCAATACACTGTGCTATTTTGCCATGGTGGTGGCAAAGGGGGCGTTCGGCTTTGACATGAACGATTTCTTCGGACTGCATTATTTCGGGTCCTCCCATTTCTATCCTTTCCAGTTCCTGACATACATGTTTATGCATGGGAATTTTGAGCATTTGTTTTTCAATATGTTCGCGCTGTGGATGTTCGGCTCTGTCATAGAGAATTACNNTGGGGTTCCCGCCGTTTTCTGTTCTACTACCTGATTACCGGCATAGGTGCGGCCATGACGCATTACCTTATCGTCTCCATACAGCTCGGTCCCGATGTGACTTTGCTGAAAACCTGCATAGATTCGGCTACGCCGGAAAACCTTCAGGCGCTGCTGGAGCGCCACCGTTTTGTGCTGAACGACCGCTCGGGCGCCCTGTGGTCGCAGTTCCTGGCCTTCCAGAACCAGCTGCCTGTGCTGGCCATGCAGCCGAACGACGTGTATCTGCAGGAGAGCATCCGGGATTTTCTGCGGGAGTATATGGATTATTATGTCAGCCTGCCGAACATTGTGGGCGCTTCCGGCTCCATTTACGGTTTGCTGCTGGCGTTTGGCGTGCTTTTCCCCAACGACCGCATCTACCTGTATTTCCTTTTCCCTATCCGGGCCAAATGGTTCGTGCTGATTTTCGGTTTTATCGAGCTGGCCTCCGGGGTGTTGGGAACCGCTGACGGCGTGGCCCATTTCGCCCACCTGGGCGGCATGATTTTCGGCTTGCTGCTGATTTGGATGTGGCGCAGGCAGGAAAGGCTGCGCTCCTACCGCTATGAAGACGATTTCACTTTCGTCAGAAGGGGACGGCGCGCCAAAACCGATGACGAGTTCAGCGCGGAAAAGGCGGCGGAACGTAAGAAAATGGATGAGATACTGGAGAAAGTCTCCCGTTCCGGTTACGATAACCTGACGAAAGAGGAAAAGGACTTCCTTTTCCGCAGCAGCAACAAAAACACCCGGTGGTAAATGGCAGGCAGGAAATCTTTTTCGCTATTGAACGGACTGGCCACTGTGCTGAACATCATGGCCGTGCTGCTGCTGCTGTCGGCTTATTTGGCGGATTTCATCTCCCCGGCGGTGAGTGTGTTTTTCGCCTTCGCAGGCCTGGGCTATCCCTTTCTGCTGCTGTTGAACCTGTTTTTTGCCGTATACTGGCTGGTGCAACGCCACCGCAGTATGCTGTTCTCCATTATTGCCATTGCCATAGGTTTCCCGTACCTGCTGCGTTATTACCAATACGGAGGCAATATGGAAACGGTTCCCCTGGACCGTCCCGTGGCCAAGGTGATGTCCTACAATGTGCAGCTGTTCGGACGCTATCACACGGTGTCCTCGGAGGATAAGCGCTTGCAAACCGCAGACCGCGACACCATGCTGCAGGTGATGGAAAGGGAGAACCCCCAAATCCTGTGCCTGCAGGAGTTCTATCACGTGGCATCCTCTTTCCCTATGGTGCCCCTGCTGCAGCGGCATCTGCCGCAGCTGCGGTACGGATATCCGGCGCTTGGGGAGACCACGCCTTCCTATGGCGGGAATGTGATCCTTTCCGCGTATCCCATAGTGCACGCGGGTGAAGTCTCCTCTGAGGCTCCGCTTAACCAGCAGAGTGCGGTATATGCCGACCTGAAAATGGGGAAGGACACCTTGAGGGTGTATAGCCTGCATTTGCAGTCCGTACAGTTTCAGAAAGAGGATTATGAATTTGCGCAGCGGTGGACCACAACGCATGACGAAACGGAAGGCGAGGATTTTTCAGTCGGATCCAAACGCATGCTGGGCAAATTGCGGGCCGCCTATAAACTGCGCTGCCTGCAGGTGGACAGCATCGTCGCCCATGTGGACCGTTCCCCGTATCCGGTGCTGGTTTGCGGTGATTTCAACGACACTCCCTGGTCCTATACCTACCGTCAGTTCAGCAAGCGTTTGAAGGATGCCCAGGTGCATAGCGGCAGGGGAAGGGGAAATACATTTATAATCAGCCGTTTGCTACGTTTCCGCATCGATTATGTGTTCTATTCCCATGGGCTGGACAATTGGGAGCACTCCGTCATACGCAAGCAGGCTTCCGATCATTTTCCGGTATATACGTATATTTCCTTCTAGCCTCTTTTTCGTTTCCCGGGATCTTTTTTCACCCGTTTCAGCGTCAGCAGGTTCATGGCGTTGCTCTCCATTTGGTGCACGTTGTTCCCGATAAAACGCAGCACCTGGTCGTAATAGAGCACCACCACCGGCGCCTCTTCCATAAGCATGCGGTCCATTTGCAGGTAGATGGCTTGACGCAGGCTGTCATCGATCGTGCGTTGGGAGCGTTCGTACAAACGGTCGAAGGCAGGGTTGCGGTAGTGGGTGTAGTTGGGTCCGTTGGGGCAGAAGTTCGGCGAGTAGAAAAGCGAAAGGTAGTTTTCCGCGTCCGGATAGTCGGCTATCCAGGAGCCGCGGAAAAAGGGGATTTCCGACTGGGAGATGAACTGCCGCAGCATGGCGGGCTGGATTTTCAGCACCTGCAGCCGTATGCCGAACTGCTCCACCTCGTGGGCGATGTATTCCATAATGTCCATGTAGCTCTCCGAAACGTAAAGCGGAATCACGGGAAGCCCTTTCCCTTCCGGATAGCCGGCCTCGGCCAGCAGTTCCCGCACCCGTTGCGGCTGGTAGGTGTAGCCGTAGTCCGCGTCCTTCCCTTCGGGAAGCAGAATAGGTGGAATCATGCCCTTGCTGCCCGGAATGCCGATGCCGCTGCGCAAGTGACGCAGCATCTTCTCCCTGTCAAACCCATAATTGATGGCCTGGCGCACCGCTTTTTTCAGCAGCGGGTTGGTGGCGGCGCCCTTGGCGTTGGGATCCATCAGGAAACCCAGGTATTCCGTGTTCAGGTAGGGCTCGCCCAGCAGCCGTATGCGGTCCGCGTATTTGGGATTGAGTTTCCCTTCCTTGTTCAGGAGCTCGTCCTTGTAGGAGGCGTCCAGTCCGGACATGAAATCCAGGTTGCCTTTCACAAACTCCATGAAGACCGATTGCTTGTCCACGATAAAGGTGACGGCCACCGCGTCCAGGTAGGGCAGACGCTCTCCGGCCTCAAATTCAAAATAAAAGGGGTTTTTCGTGCAAACCAGTTTCACGCCTTCCTTCCACGTTTTCATGCGGAAAGGTCCCGTTCCCACCGGAAATTTCCGGAAATCCTTGCCGAATCGCTCCACCGCTTCGGGCAGCACCACCGAACAATACTGCATGCTCAACATGCCGAGAAAGGGCGGGAAGCTCTCCTTCAGGCGTATGCATAAGGTGGTGTCGTCCAGTGCCTCAAAAGCCTTGCTTCCGTCTGCAAGCGTATCCACCATCTGAAAAATCCAGGCTCCAGGGGAGGCGGTTTGCGGGTCGGAAATGCGTCGGAAGCTGTACACCACATCGGAGGCTTTCACCACGCGGGGCGTGTCCAGGGGGAAAAATTCCGTTTCATGAAAGCGCACGTCCTTGCGCAAATGAAAGGTATAGGTCTTTTTGTCTTCGGAAACGCTCCAGCTTCGGGCGATGCAGGCTTGTACATGCAATTGGCTGTCCAGTTGCACCAATCCGTTGAACAGCTGGTTGCAGGCCCAAATGTTGGCCTGGTCTTTGGCGAAAGCCGGATCCAGGGAGGTGATGCCTGACGACTCGTTGTAGCGGAAAACCGTGCGTGTCTCGTTTGTTTCCTTATGGCTGCAGGAGGGAAGCGTTCCCGTAAGAACGGCCAGCAGCATGCCGCATGTCAGGATCAGCTTTCTCATTTTACCACAGATGGCTGTCCTCTTTGAACCATTGCCCCTGGCAGCGCAGGGTCTGCTCGATCACATCCCGCACGCAGCCGTCCCCGCCCCTGAAGGGCGAAATGTAATCCACGGTTTCCTGGATTTCCACGGCGGCGTCCGCAGGGCAGGTTTTCACACCGGATTCCTGCAATATGGGATAGTCCGGAATGTCGTCCCCCATGCAGAGCACCTCTTCCTTCCGCAGCTTGTGCGTTTCCATGTACTGTTTGAGACAGCTGGGCTTGTCGGCAATGGAAAGAAAAATGTCCATGTCTCCGGTGAACTGCCGGTAGCGGTTGCGCATGCTCTCCGAATATCCGCCGGAGATGATGCAGATGCGGTAGCCTTTTTTCAATGCGTACTGCAGCGCGTACCCATCCTTGACATTGGTGGCGCGCAGCTGGTCCCCGTCGGGAAGCGTCCACACTTTCCCGTCGCTCAGCACCCCGTCGAAATCAAATACAAAAGTGGTGACGGCATGCAGTTTTTCTTTGTAGTTTGCCATTTTTTTTGCGATTTAACACGTATACTAACGCAAGCGGTGCAAAAATGTTGCAAAGGATGGCATTTTTCATCCGTCGGCTTGTCACCAGCGCGGCG
>DBVK01000023.1:0-3294 GCA_002308135.1 Bacteroidales bacterium UBA1266 | reverse complement strand
CGGCAAGTGGCGCACCTGCCAGCCCTCGGGGACGGGTGTCACGGATAAGATGTCAAAACGAGCCTCTTTACGGATGCCATAATGGCGCATGAAACAATCGGCGGCGGCAATCAGACGCTTCTGCTTGCTCCTGTCCACAAAATTTTCCGGATTCCCGTATCGCATGTCGTTTCGGGTCTTCACTTCACAGAAAAGGAGAAATTCATCGTCTTCGGCAATGATGTCCACTTCCAGGTGATGGAAGCGCCAGTTTCTTTTCAAAATGTGGAAATGCCTGGATTCCAGGTAACGTGCGGCTTCATCCTCTCCGGAAAGGCCGGTCTCTCTGTTTGAGGGGCTATGGGTGGCTTTCCATTTTTCCATTTTTTCCATTTTTTTTTTTTTGCAAAAATACAACTATTCTCCATACAAACAATGCTGCGGAGCGATTTGAATGCGACGCAGCCATGCTGCAAAACGCTAAGCGCTCCAGCGGCACGGTGCATGTCACCTTCTGCGGACAGGAACACATCACAGGACGGATTAAGGCTACAGTATCACTTCCAATCTCAAAAAAAAGGATAAACCACCGTGTGAAAGTCATTCGTGTTCACATGCCCTTTTTCATTAAGAAACAGCATATCCCAGCGGAATCTTCCCGCGCGTCACCCCTGCTCGGGAACCGGGAAGGCGGATCTCATGCAATATTTCACCCCGTGCAGCGTTAAACGGTTTCAGATAATGTCCGAAGTCTTACGAAATGATGAACATTGACACAAGCGGGATGTGCTCGCATTTGCAGAAAAAGCTGTTTGAAGAGGATGGCGCCTATCACCGTCTTTGGTTGGCCATGCAGGAAGATCCGGAGCTGACCGCTGTGGTCCGTTCCCGCCAGCTGCATATCTGCCGCAATGGGAAAAAAATTTTGGTGCTGGCCGGAAAGTCCGCCCCGAAAATCATCCGGGAAGACAGCCTTTGCGAATGCTTGGCTGAAAGATAAGGAAAGACCGTCATTCACGGTTTTGCGCGTCAAAAGCGGTGTTGTACGCAAATGGGGGGCAGAAAAATCACCCGGAAGCGCGGCGGCGCAATGTCACGGGGCGCAGGCGGAAGGCCGGTGCAGCAAGGGGGGGCCGGAAGCGGCCGCTGGACAATAAAGGGGAAATATGGCGTTTTAATAAAGGTATGCGTGTCATTTATATATATCATAGCTGTTTTTTGGTGGAGACACCCGCTTTCCTGATGGTTTTCGACTATTGGAAGGACCGTCCGGACGGATGGCTGCATAAACACTTGTCCGAAACCGACAAACCGGTGTATGCATGCGTTTCCCATTTCCATGAGGACCATTGCAATCCGGAGCTGCTTTCCTGGCCCAACCGCTGTCGGGAGCTGCCCAAGGCCTTGGTTTCCTATGATGTGGTGAAAAAGCGGCGATTGCCGCCCAGGCTTCCCTTGGCCGTGCTGCGTCCGGGGTTGGCGTTTGAATGTCCCGGTTTCCGCCTGCTTGCATTCCCATCCACCGATATGGGGGTGTCCTTTGCGCTTTCCCTTCCGGACGGAAACTGTGTGTTCCATGCCGGAGACCTGAACAACTGGTATTTTCCCGGTGACGAGGCTAATATGCGGATTTCCCTGAAGGATATGGAGGGCCGCTTTCTGGCCGTGGTGCGCAGCGTGCAGTCCGCTTTCTCCCGCATCAGTCACCTGATGTTTCCTGTGGATCCCCGTTTGGGCGGGGAATGCACACGTGGGGCGGCGCAATTCCTTGCGCGCGTGGCCGTGGACCATTTCCATCCCATGCATGGCTGGGGGCAGCCGCAGGCTGTGGCCGGGGCGCTTGCTGCATTGTCCAGGCGTTTCCCGGAAACCTGTTTCCATGCGCCCGAAGCTGATGAGGCCGGCAATCCGACGGTGGAAAGCCTGCTTTCCTGAGGCGTTCCCAGCGGGCCGGCGGACGGCAAAAAAAAAACTTCCCCCCTGGGCGTGTCGCTTTTTTGGCTACTTTTGCCTTTTCGTTTACAATGTTGGAAAACCAAACAGAGCAAGCAAGATGAAAATTGTGTTTATGGGTACGCCGGAGTTCGCCGCTGTGCTCTTGGAGCGCATACTGGCTTCGGGGGCGCATGAGGTGGCCGCCGTGGTGACGGTGCCGGACAAGGCGGTGGGCAGGGGCTTGAAACTCACGCCTTCTGCAGTGAAAGTGGTGGCGGAGCGGCACGCTATTCCGCTGCTTCAGCCCGCCCGTCTGCGGGACGAGGCGTTTTTGCGCGAGCTGAAGGCTTACGATGCCGAACTGTTTGTCGTGATAGCATTCCGCATGTTGCCTGAGGTCGTGTGGCGCATGCCGCCCAAAGGCACGGTGAACCTGCACGCCTCCCTGCTTCCCAGCTACCGTGGCGCGGCTCCCATCCAACGGGCCATCATGAACGGGGAAACGGAAACGGGGGTGACCACTTTTTTCATCAACGAACGCATAGACGAAGGTGAGCTCTTGCTTTCGCAAAGCGTGCCCATCGCTCCGGAGGAGACTGGCGGCGAATTGCACGACGCCTTGCTGGAAGCTGGAGGGCCGCTGCTTTTGGAGACCTTGCGTCAGATTGAGCGCGGGGAATACCGGCTGACCGTACAGGAAACCAAGGAAGGGGGGCTGCCGATGGCGCCAAAAATCTTCAAGGAGGATTGCCTTGTTGACTGGGGACGGTCTGCAGAGCGGATATTCAATCAGATACGTGCGCTTTCACCATATCCGGGGGCCTATACGATGGTGCGGAGGAAAGGGGAGGGGGCTCCGGTGCTGATGAAGCTGTTCAGGGTGCGGATTGCACCCAATGCGGGAGGGCTTCCCCAGGGCATGCTCTTTTCCGATGACAGGCAGACGCTGCTGATTGCCGCATCGGACGCCTGCCTGCGGGTGGAGGAGCTGCAGCTTTTCGGCAAACGCCGCATGACGGTGCGTGAATTCCTGGCCGGCAACAAAGGCTACGACGGGGCGCAGTGCACTTAAGCCTATAGGCAGGGAACGAAAAATGCGGAAGCGCTGCGGGAATGCTTCCAAAAGCGCCGTGGGACAAGGTGGTGAAAGGGCCGCTCTTAGTGGAAATAAAGGCGGAAAACCGGCATGCTTTTTCTAAAACTCTTATAGTTAATGCTATGCGAAAAGCGTCTTTCCGTAAAAAATATTCTTGCAATCTGTGTGTTCGTATTCCAAAATTGTTTACTTTTGCACGCACAAAAATGGTGGATTTAGCTCAGCTGGTTAGAGTAACGGATTGTGGTTCCGATGGTCGTGGGTTCGAATCCCACATTCCACCC
>DBVK01000053.1:6131-6371 GCA_002308135.1 Bacteroidales bacterium UBA1266 | reverse complement strand
ATGCCGGCGTTATTGACCAGCACGTCCACGCGGCCGTATTTTTCCACAATGGCTTTAGCAACTTCTTCCGTCTGCTCCAGGGAAGAGGCGTCCGCCGCATAAAAACCGGCGCGCACCCCCAAGGCATGCAATTCGTCCAGCAATGACTGCGAGCGTTCGTCTTCCCTGATATCCGTAAAAAGGATATCCGCCCCCTCTTCGGCAAACTGCAGGGCAATGCTGCGACCTATGCCTTGGGAC
>DBVK01000053.1:0-6126 GCA_002308135.1 Bacteroidales bacterium UBA1266 | reverse complement strand
TTATCGGCTAATAGTTTCATAACGTTCATTTATTTATATTTATTTATTTAAAAACACTTCGTTGGGAAGCAGTGCAAACATCATCTCGGCCCTGGCACACAGCTCACTGCCCACGCTGGCCTCCGCAGCGACAAAATAGGACTTCATCTTTTTTTGGATGATTTTCGCCTTCACTTCAATCAGGTCGCCCGGCTCCACCTGGCGTTTGAATTTCACATGATCCAAACCGCGGTACAGCGGCGTATGGCCGTACAAATCCTCTTTCAGCAGTATGCAGCTCGTCTGTGCCATGATTTCGCACAATATCACCCCCGGAACAATGGGGCGTGAAGGGAAATGCCCCTGCAAAAAAGCCTCGTCGCCACGGACCAGGTATTTTCGGTGGGCCACTTCGTCGATTTTAACTACCTCGTCCACCAATAGCATGGGTTCACGATGCGGCAGTATCGTTTTGATTTCTGTTCTATCCATAGGTTTAATATTTAGGGTTATCAAATGGGTCGAAGCGTCACGCAAGCGTTCTGCCCGCCGAAACCAAAGGAGTTGGAGATGGCGATGTCCGCCTTTTCGCGGCGCGCCTCGTTGGGAATGTAATCCAAATCGCATTCCGGATCCGGCTCCTGCAGATGAATGGTGGGCGGCAGCACACCTTCGGTAAGGGAAAGCGCCGTGGCGACCAGTTCCAGACCGCCGGCCGCGCCCAGGCAATGCCCCAGCATGGATTTGTTGGAGCTGATCATGGCCTTGCGGGCGGTGTTTTCGCCCAGGGCCTGCTTAATGGCCAATGTCTCCGTTTTGTCGTTCAACGGCGTACCTGTGCCGTGCGCGTTGATGTACAAACGTTCGTTCTCGGTATATCCGGCCTCCGTCAAGGCTTGGGTAATGGCAATGGTTGCGGATTTCCCATCCGGACGAGGGGCAGTATAATGATATGCGTCACAGGTGTTTCCAAAACCACAGACTTCCGCATAGATGCGAGCGTTGCGCTTTTTGGCATGTTCGTATTCCTCCAGCACCACGATACCGGCGCCCTCTCCGATCACAAAACCTTGACGGCGTTTGTCGAAAGGCAGGGAAGCCTCGTCGGGCTTATCAGCCAGGGACAAGGCCCGGCTGTTTGCGAAACCGCCGACGGCTATCGGTGTGATGGCCGCTTCAGCGCCTCCAGCGATAATGGCGTCCGCATACCCGTGTTTAATGGTGCGGAACGCTTCACCTATGGAGTGGGTCCCCGTGGCGCAAGCGGTCACAATGGGAAGACAAGGCCCTTCCGCATGGAAGAGGATGGCAATGTTCCCGGAAGCGATATTGGAAATCATCATGGGCACAAACAAAGGGGAAATCTGGGATGCCCCCTGTTCAATCAGCTTGGTGTGCTCGGTATGGAAAGTCTGTATGCCGCCCGTTCCGGAGCCCACGTACACGCCCAGACGCTCCGGCGCTATCTCCAGACCGCTGTCCCGCATGGCCTGGGAGGCAGCCGCCAAGGCGAATTGGGAATAGCGGTCCGCACGGCGCATCATGTTACGGTCCACATCAAAATCGTTGGGATTGAAGTTCTTGATTTCTGCAGCCATCTTCACCTTCAAACCTTCGGTCGGAATATTGGTGATGGGTTGCACGGCGCAGGCGCCTCCTATCAGATGGCTCCAAAAGGTCGGGACGTCGTGGCCAAACGCGGACACAACCCCCAGCCCTGTAATAACAACTCTTCTTTTCATTCGAATAATGGGATTAACTTTTCACTACCACTGCATCACACAGGCAGCGGAGACGAAACCGGCACCGAACGCGCTCATCACCAAGGTGTCACCCTGATGAATACGGTTTTCGTGCAGCATTTCATCCAATAAAATGGGTATGCTCGCAGAAGAGGTGTTCCCATATTTTTCAATATTGGTGGGGAACTTTTCCTCCGCTTCGTTCAAGATGGCGCGCACTCCTTCAATAATGCGCTTGTTCGCCTGGTGCATTAAATAACAGGTCACGTCCGAAGGCTTCAGTCCGGCCATCTCCAGCACCTTCTGTATATCTTTCGCCGAATGGGAGACCGCCACACGGAAAAGCTCACGGCCTTTCATGACCAAGGGCTGCCCTTCCACCCGGTTTTGTTCAAAGGGCGTTTTTTCCATACACCGTTCATAATAAAGCACGTCCTTGTTGGATACCATGCTCATGTGCACCGCTTTGAAGCCCTCACCCGGAGCCAGCACCACCGCTGCGGCGCCATCGCCGAAGAGGATGCTGGTGTCCCGCTCGTTCCAATTGCAATATTTGGTCGGCTCCTCCGCACAGACAACCAGGATATGTTCCGCCCTGCCCGCCTGCATCATACTGTCCGCCAACATCAAAGCGTTCACAAAACCGGCGCAGGCCACGTTGATGTCCAGTCCTGCGCAACGGGCGCCAATACGCCCTTGCAGTATGCAGTTCATGCCCGGTGTGACAAAACGGTTGGCCACATTGGAGCAAATGATAAAATCCAGTTGTTCCGGCCTTACACCGGCGGATTGTATGGCTTTTTCAGCGGCTTCCACCGCCAAATCATACAAGCTTTCTGTCGAAAGGAGGCGTCGCTCTTTAATCCCGGTTCTCTCAGTTATCCATTCGTCACTGGTGTCCAAAAAACCTTCCAGTTCGTGGTTGGTCACCCGGAGCGATGGCAAGGCGCTTCCCGTTCCTATTATTTTCATACTTTCAGTCTTTTAATGACTATCCCTTTATGGCTGCGGACATCTTCTCTTCTCTTCTCTTCTCTTCTTTTCTCTTTTCCTTTCTTTACCGGTGCGTGAAAATCCGCGACCCTTCCACAGCAAAAAGTATGCAAAAGTAGACAATTCCGGGACACAAAGCTTCTAGCGCGGGCTATTTTTATCACCCGTCCGTTGTGAATAAAGCTTAGAATTCTTTATAAGATATTCGTTTTCAATGTATTTAACTTTTGCCCGAAGAACGCTTAAGCAAGTGGGAAAGATAGCGTCTCGGCACTTTTTTCAGCAGATCCCGTATGGGTTCCTCGCCTTCATAACGGGAAAGCTGGTGGTCGGAAAAGTAACGCACAAAGTTAGGGTGCGCTCCCACATTTTTCAGCCAAAACTGATACAGCGGCTTATGGAAAAGTATGCGGGTGCGGAGCACCGAACGTATGTTCTGCTGTATGGGAAGGCACTTTTTCCGATAGCTTTCCGCCGGATGCAAAGGGCTTTCGAGCACCGACTGCGCGGCCTGTATGCCGGAATAAAGCGACCAATACAGTCCTTCGCCCGTCAAAGGATCCGCAAATCCGGCCGCATCACCGACAAACAGCAGGTCGTCACCGAACACCGGTTTCTTCAGAAAGCCCCCACCGGGCACATACGCACCTTTGAACGGATAGCGTTCCATGTTGCGCACGCCTATGCGCTGCAGAAAATCGGTGAAAACGGCCTTTGTGTCCGTTCGGGGACGCTCCACGCTGCCAATGCCGATGCAGTACACGTCGCGTTTCGGGAAAACCCAGGCATAGCCCACCCCAATGACATCAAAATAGATGCCGACACCATCGTAGTCGAAATCCTCCCGGCTGACATTGATTTCCAAGCAGAACAGCTTTCCTTTGAAAGACAGCCCCAGCTGCCGGCGCACCCAGCTGTTGGCGCCGTCCGCGGCAATCAGGCAGTCATACGTGAACTCCTCCCCTTTCGTCCCCGCCAGTTTTTTCGCCCGGATGTCTATGGATTGCAGCTTCACCCCATCACAAAGGGTGCCGCCTTTCGCTTTGTAATACTCCATCAGATAATTGTCGTACTCCTTGCGGTATACGGTGTCGAAAGCCTCGCCTATCTGCACGTCGGCCGCCAGCTCAAAACGGTTGTACAGCTTCAGGCGGGTATGCACGCCGGTGCTGACCGCATCCCAGATTTCGGATTCGCTGCGGTCATCCATCAGGGTGTTCAGCAGGTCCTTGGTTTTCCTTGTCACCAAACCGCCGCACAATTTGGTGCGGGGGAAAGTGCGGCAATCCACAATACACGTGGACAATCCCGCCTTCTGCAGGGTGATGCCCGCTCCGGCGCCCGCCGGGCCGCCTCCGACAATAACTACATGATAATGCATTTTACGTTTTATTTAAATGGTTTGCAAATTTACATGAAAAAGCAACACGGTTTGTCCCTGCTTGCAAAAAAAGCGCTACTTTTGCAGCATGAAAGCCTTACGTTTCCTTCTTTTGTCTCTCTGTCTGCACGTTATAGCCGTGTCAGGGCAAAACCGCATACACGCCGATACCGATCTTCAGCTGTCAAGCCGTTACGGCATAGGGATGGACAGGCTCTACGAACAGGGAGCCTCCCCCTTGCACTACAGCGGGCCTTCCCTGCAATGGGCGGGGGAAAGCAGTTTCGCATGGAGGCGCTACTGTATCCTACAGGACTTCGGACTGTCGGCCAGCATGGGATTCAACCCCAAAAGCACAGCCACCGCCATCGGTCTTACCATAGAAAGCGGCACCCGTTTCCTCTACCTTTGGCACAAAGGGATGGACATGCGTTTCCGCCTGTGGGGCGGCGGCGGCCTGGATGAGTATTTTCACTTCACCTACCTTCCGGAACTGATGAACGCCAGCTACAGCCTTACCGTTTTTTTAAGTTTATCTGTTTGCTTCACCGTTGAATATGACTTTTCCTTACGAAAAGGCAAAGCCTACAAGCCCTTTACGGCATTCGGAAGCCTGAACCTGCCTTTCGCCGGCATAGCCCTGCGGCCCGGATTCTCCTATATGGAGAATTACAATGACAACCTGAACACCTTGGAATTCCTGATGGACACCTATACCCTGCAGGGCATCGCCTTTTCGGGCGTTTCCGTCTCCACCGGCATAGCCTGCACCTTGAAAAACCACAACCGGATCGGCCTTTCCTACGATTGGACGTACCGCAGCAGCGGCAACAGCGGTGTCTACCGTTTCGACCACGCCCGGCATCTGCTGGCCCTTTCCTTCTCCATGAACCTTTTACACCTTAACCGATGCGCATGAAACCTTTCATCTCCACAAGCCTTGCGCTCATTGCGCTGACCTTGTCCGCCTGCGAAAAGTTTTTTATGGAAGACGAACCTCAAGGGACCCCCACGGAAACCTTCGACTACCTGTGGCATACCGTGGACAGGCAATATGCCTTTTTCGATGTCAAGCAAGTGGATTGGCAGGCGGTGTACGACAGCCTGCGCCCCAAAGTCAGTGACGGCATCGGTGACGACAGCCTTTTCCACCTGATGGGCCGCATGCTCAACACCCTGGACGACGGGCACACCAACCTCATCTCCCCCTTCGACCAGTCCTACAGCGATGCGGTATACCGCAAAATGGAAACACAAATGAATATAAACAAGCAAGTGGTGAACCTGCACTACCTGCACGTCGCGGACGACCATTACCATAAAACCGGCGGCTTTGCCCACCACGCGCTCCGGGACGGCCGTGTAGCCTATTGGTATTACTCCTCTTTTGAGGGGAAAGCGGACAGCGCCACCTTGGCTTACCTGACCCGACGCTATGCGGATGCCGAGGGGCTGATTATTGACATGCGGCAAAACAAAGGCGGATACATCTCCAATATATGGAACCTGTTGAACCTGCTGCCCAACCATGGGCAGCTGCTGTACCATACCCAAATCAAATCCGGGCCGGGTCATGAGGAGTTCGGACCGTTGAAAGCGGTTTACGCACCGAAAAAAAACACCAGCTATGGGAATTACCGGAAACCCATTATGGTATTGACAGACAGGGGGTCTTACAGCGCCACCTCCTTTTTCGCCCTTTGCACCAAAGCCTATGATCATGTGCAGCTGATTGGGGACACCACCGGAGGCGGATTGGNNCGGAGGCCAGCTCCCCAACGGTTGGATTTACCGTTTCTCGCTGACCCGCACACTTTCACCGCAAGGGACAAACTACGAGAACGGTGTGCCGCCAGACCACTACCTCCGCCTGGATCCCAAGGCCACCGCGCAAGGGAAGGACAATGTGATTGAATACGCCTGCGACCTGATCTTGGGCGTCAATTAAGCACAGAACGGCAAAAAACATTGTGAAGGCGCACGCAGCCGCATCGCCACATGAAAACAGGGCTGCCCTATAGGGCAGCCCTG
>DBVK01000015.1 GCA_002308135.1 Bacteroidales bacterium UBA1266 | reverse complement strand
GGCTACGGGTTCCAAATCGAAATGAAATACGTTATCTGGAAGCTGAAGTTCAACATCATGGAAATCCCCATCATCTTTGTGGACAGGCAGGAAGGCAATTCCAAAATGAGCTCCGGCATTTTCAAGGAAGCCATCTGGGGCGTGCTACGGCTGCGCTTACGCAACGCGCGCACCTATTTGAAATAAAGCTACGCCTTAAAATAAAACTCCAGCTGGTGAGGGGCGGTAAAAACAGTCTGCCAGCTGTCCGCCTCAAAGGAAAGGCAGGCACAAGCGCCGGTCTGCATAAAACTGGTGTAATCCGGCAGGAAAAAATGAAGCAGGTTGCTCACCTCGGGGTTATGCCCCACAATCATCACCTCACGAACCTCTTCGTCCAACGAAACCAGCACATTGAAATAAGCCTCCTCCGTGGTCAGGTAAAGGCTGCGCTCGTAATGTATCCTCTCTGACGGGAAGCCGATGATGCCTGCCACGGGCTCCGCTGTCTGACGCGTGCGTAACGCATCACTGGCATAAATGGCATCCACTTGGCTGTGGTTGCGCAGCAGTTCGGCGGCCAGTTCCTGTGTTTTCCCCACACCGGACGCCGTCAGCGGACGCTCGTGATCGATGGCTGCATCTGCCGCCTTGGCATGGCGGACAATATATACTTTTTTCTTCATACGTTACATATTAAGTAATGAATGCGGGCAGCGGAAAGAACCGGAGCACGCAGCAAGCGTCCATATATATGGCAAAAGCGGTGAAAGCCAGGGCCGTCACCTGAGGCGGAATCCGGGTGATGAGGGAAATATTGCAGGCGTCTCCGGAGGATTCGGGACTGCGGAACGCAATGCGCACCAGCTGCAGGCAGGCGCCGACGGCATCCACCAGAATGACCGTGGCATCCAAGCGGGCCAGCATGGCCATCCAAAAAACCGGCGCTTTGAAAACCACCAGCAGATGCAGTGCGATAAACGAAAGACTCCAGAAAACACCGAAAGGGTTACGGATATAGCAGAGCAGGAAAATCGCGCTCAACACCAGCACTATCCACAAATACTCCACTATCCACCCATTGTCCAGCGCCCAAAAGCTGCAGAAAGCCATCAGCGGAGGGAAAGGGTAGCCGGCCAATGCGATAAAAAACGCTTTCCACGAAGCGGTTGTCTGCACCAGCGCCAGTCCGGAAGTGTCTCCGAACAAAGATACTTTTTTCGGCTTTTCGCCTAAAAGCAGCGCGGACAGCACATGCCCCCCCTCATGCACCATGGTGGCCAGCATACGGAAATACCGCCCAAGTTTCGGGATATACATTCCCAGTATGCATCCGCCCAGCACAGCATAAAAGCGGAATGCCTCCGTTTCCCACCAGGCCGTAGCCACTGCCGCTATTCCTTGGGGTTGATTTCAAGCAGCTCCACTTCAAAAATCAGCATGGAACCGGCGGTTTTCGGCTGGTTCGCCACCTGATGGTCACCATAGGCCAAATCGGCGGGAATCCAGAATTTGTACTTGCTGCCCACCGTCATCAGCTGCAGCCCCTCTGTCCAGCCTTTAATCACCTGGTTCAGGGGGAAAGTGACCGGTTCCCCACGATTCACGGAAGAATCGAAAATGGTGCCGTTATAGAAAGTGCCCGTATAATGGACTTTCACCCTGTCCGTTGCTTTGGGTCTGGCGCCTTTCCCTTCCGTAAGCGCTTTATACTGCAAACCCGAAGCCGTCTGCTTCACCTGGGGGTCGTCGCGCAGGTTCTGCTCCATAATGGATTGTCCGACCATGCGGTTGAAATTGCTTTCCCGCTGCTGGACCTCCTGCTGGCGTTTTTTGGCCATTTCGCTGAACTCCTGCAGGAATTGGCTGCGCTGCGGATCCTTCACCTGGGACGAACGCACAGTGAAGCCATCGGCAAAACCTGCCAGAAAGGCGTCCAAATCTATAAAATCATACTGGTTCAAGAAAAAGTTTTCCCCGTTGTACTGCCCGAAAGCGTAACTCAAGGAATCCTTGTGGGTTTTCAACTCTTTTGTGTTTTGGGCGAAGACACCTGACACCATCATCAGCGCCGCCAACAGTCCTGAAATACTTCTTGCTTTCATACGTATTGTTCTGTTTTCAATTTGAAAGTGCAAAAGTACTCAATTATCCGAATCATAAAATAGTTGGATAAAAAAATCCCTAAGGATGCAAAGTTATCCCAATTTTGCGTATCTTTGCAGCTGTTATAAAAAAGTTAACATGCCGTATTTTCCGCTGACAAGAAAACATTGTTTCCTGAACATCAAGGACAGGGATCCCTACCTCGGCTAAAAACCTTTGCTGCCGCGCATTTTAAGGCAGCCGGCCGGACATTCCCTCCGGTCACGTCTCTTAACACAGAGCATCCGTTTTTCATTTATACTTAAAAAAACAAAAAAATTAAAATCTATGGAAATACCTTTTGCAGAAGCGTGGAAGATCAAAATGATCGAACCCATCAAGAAATCCACCAGAGAAGAAAGAGAAAAATGGCTTTTGGAAGCCCACAACAACATTTTCATGTTGAAATCCGACTACGTTTACATCGACCTGCTCACCGATTCCGGCACAGGCGCCATGAGCGACCGCCAATGGTCCGCCATGATGATGGGCGATGAAAGCTATGGCGGTGCGCGCAGCTTCTACCACATGAAAGACACCATCACGGAAATCACCGGCTTTGACTACGTTATCCCTACCCACCAGGGACGTGCCGCTGAAAACGTGCTGTTCTCCTTTTTGGTAAAACCGGGTCAGATTATCCCTGGCAACGCCCATTTCGACAC
>DBVK01000002.1 GCA_002308135.1 Bacteroidales bacterium UBA1266 | reverse complement strand
TCGCGACCCTGCGCGAGTTTGGAATCGCCGTAGGAAAACCAGGAGCCAGACTTCTTGATAATGTTGTATTCAACACCAAGATCGACGATTTCACCAGCCTTGGAGATGCCTTCACCATACATGATGTCAAACTCCGCAGTACGGAACGGGGGCGCGACTTTGTTTTTCACCACCTTGACTTTCACGTGGTTACCGATAGCGGTGTCGCCGTCCTTAATCTGGGTTTGGCGGCGGATGTCGAGGCGCACAGAGGCGTAAAACTTCAAAGCGTTACCGCCAGTGGTGGTTTCCGGGTTGCCGAACATGATGCCGATTTTCTCACGCAATTGGTTGATGAAAATGCAGCAGCAGTTGGTCTTGCCGATGGTGGCGGTGAGTTTCCGCATGGCTTGGGACATCAGGCGGGCCTGCAGCCCCATTTTGGAGTCTCCCATTTCCCCTTCGATTTCGCTTTTGGGGGTCAGGGCGGCTACGGAGTCCACCACAATAATGTCAATGGCGCCGGAGCGGATCAGGTTGTCGGCGATTTCCAACGCCTGTTCTCCGTTGTCCGGTTGGGAAATCAGCAGGTTATTGATGTCCACGCCCAGTTTTTCCGCGTAAAAACGGTCGAAGGCGTGTTCGGCATCGATAAAGGCTGCAATGCCGCCGTTTTTCTGGGCTTCGGAAATGGCGTGCAGCGCCAGGGTGGTTTTACCGGAGGATTCCGGTCCGAAAATCTCAATGACTCTTCCTCTGGGAAGACCGCCCACACCCAGGGCCATGTCCAGTCCGAGCGATCCCGTGGAAATCACATCCATGGCCTCGTGGGGCGTGTCGCCCAATCGCATGATGGAGCCTTTGCCGTATATTTTCTCCAAACGCTCTAAAGTGGCGTTCAGCACTTCCATTTTTTTGCTGTTGTCGTTTTCGTTTGACATAAATACTTGTTTTTAATTGTTTATTGAATGATTGTCCAAACCTCTTCCGGGCAAGCATTCGGGTTATGGTCTTACTTGGTAATGTTCCGCTTGCAGCACCTCCTCGCTTTCAGCATCGGTGATGAAGGCGAGTATGCTGCAATGCTTCCACCTCCATGTCGGGTTGCGGTGCAAGGCGTAAGCACGTATTTCGGCTGTCCCTTGCGCTACAGCGTTTCCGGCATGAAGCACGCTGCCTTCCAAGGGGCTTAGGCAGGCCCGGAGCATGTGATCGTGAACGTAATTTTCAACTACCGTCAAATCAGGCTGTTTCTGTGCGGAGACTATGCTGTCTTCCAGCAATACCACATGTAGCCTCAATGAGGAGGTGAAATCTTTTAAATAATTGATTTTCACAAATATATATACAGAATCCGGATGGGCAGCCACCGTGGTGTCCTTGATTTGCAGCCCCAACTCCGGTGCCGTGCGCGGGAGGGAGGCGGCGCTGGATTTCCATTCCGAACGGTCCAGCACCCGTTTGCCGTTAAACAGTTTGCGGCTGATCATTCCTTTAGGCAGTCCGCTCACGGAAAAATGCCCGGCCAGGTAATTCCCCAGCGCGGTCCGGTAATCGGCGGTAAAGGGCGCATCCCCCGGTTCCGCGAAATTGCCGCAGTGCACAGCCATGCATACCAGCGTGTCCCCCATGGCCTGCCGCATCTCCTTCATAATGGTGTGCGCTTTCGGGCAGTTAAGGCAGGTGTGGCCGGTATAATCCTCCAGCAGGTATTTCTGGATAAACGATGTTTCCGTCTCAAAATAAGGCGTGTCGGCAGCCACTTTCTGTTCACCGGCCTCTTTGAAAGGCGGTTCTATCTTGTCGCATTGCACCATAAGCATGACGGTGCACAATCCTAAAAGGGGCAAAAGCAGTTTCTTCATGTTTCGCATAGGTGTTAAAAACTGGTGACAACCTCCAGGCTCATGCCGTAGGATGCGGGGACTTGGCGGCAGACCCCGCCGACGCAGAGAATGCCTTCGTATTGTTTGCCGAAGCCGAGCGTGACCTTGGTGGCATTATGCACATAAGAGCCGCTGAAGTTGTAGTAATGCACTTGTTTCTCTTTGACCGGATTCCCGTAATTCCAACGGTCCAGCACCGAAACAAACCAATGGGGCGCGACCGTGTATTCCAATTGCGCGTAAGCCCAGTTGCCGTCGTCCTCTTTGGTGGAGAGGTGCTGCAGCTCCATGCGGAGCGCGTTTTTCGGATTGATTTTATAGGTAAGATCGCCGATGACAATGTGGGTTTGCATGTCAGGCGACCCGTGGCCTTCCATGACCTCCATGTTGTATTTCAGATACACATAGCTCATGATCAGCTTCCAGCGACTGTTGAGCTTATGGCCGATTTCCACGTTGAAGTCCTCAAAGTAAAGGGCACCTGCACCGAAGAGGGGGGAGGTGTATCCCATAGTGCCTTCTATGTCACCGCCGTTCCCAATCACAGAGGCAAGGGTGTCTTTTTGTATGCCGTGGATGCGGGAATAGTTCAACGCCACATCGGTGCCGTATTTTCCCCCGAGCAGGGTCTTTTTCGGAATCTTATACTGCACTTCCGCCTGGAATCCCGTTTGCCCCAGCGCTTGGGAGGAATAGGCGTACATGGAGGAAAGGGCGTAGGTGTGCTCTTTGGTCAGGGTGGGGATGTAGTTGATCATATTGTTGTTCAAGAGCGCGGTACGCTTGGTGCGGAAGTCGAAATTGTCGGTTCTCACCCCGGTAAGGTAGATGCCCAGCCCCTTTTTGGCATAAGAGGCGGTCAGCAGCAAGGCGTTTCCCGGTTTGTATATCATGTCGTTCAAGGTGAGGGGGTCGTTGAACTTATAGGCGTACTCCCCGCTCAGGTTGAAGTTTTTGTATCCTGCATTGGCGCGTCCGGAAAAGGCGGCCACATTTTCCGGCAGCCGGTACTCGGGATCGTTATCGGCCTCGTATTTGCTGACAATGTTCCCGCCTAAGCCCAGGCGGAAACCGCTTTCCGATAGCTTGGGACAGAGCTCGTTCAACGAAATGTCGGCATCTATGCCCCGCACCTGCCCGGAATATTCGAAAAGGTTACGCTGTTTGCCCCAAACCCCGGTCAGGGTGATGCCTTTGTAGGGTGTCGCCTTGATTTTGACGCCCCGGGTGGCGTTGTCGAAACCCAGGTTGCGGTCTTCATAGGAGCGGAAAGTAAGGCCGCTGCCGAACTGTTCGTAAAAACTCCCCAGTACAATTTCTATACGCTCTTGGGTATAGGCGAAATAGTAATAGGGAATGCCTTCCCCCACATAACCGATTTTCTCAAAATCAATCAGCGGCTGGGCGTAGTATTCGTACCGCATTCCGGCGGAAAAGCCGCCGTTCTGGTATTGTATGTTGGCAAAGGTGTTGGTGCGCACCTTGTTGTCCACCTTGTCGGCCCCGATAACACTGTCCGCAATATAGTATTGCGCGTTCATCTGGATATTGCCGCTGACCTTCCCCTGCTGCAGTATGGACTGGGCTTTCAGGGAGGGAAGAAGGAAGAGCGTGCAGGTTAGGAGCAGTAGCGGTTTTTTTTTCATCTTGGGTCTTCCTTATTTTTCTTGCTGGAGGATTTCCCTCACTTTTTCAATGTATTCCTGCTCCACTCCGGGTGCGTAGGCCGCATGCTGGTAAACGATTTCCTTTTTGCCGTTCAGGATGAACGTATGGGGGATGTCCCCCACATTCAGGGCGCGTTTCAAATCCGAATTCTCATCCAGCAGCACCTCGTATTCCCAGGACTGTCCGTTGACCAAGGGGGCGACTTTGCCGCTGGAGCGGCTGTCGTCAGTGGAGACGGCATAGAGTTTCACGCCGGTTTCCTNNATTCCTCCTGCCATTCCTCGTAGGACTCCGCAATGGTTTTCAGTTCCACCATGCAGGGTTTGCACCACGTGGCGAAAAAACAGATGATAATAGGCTTTCCTTCATTATCTATATCGCTGGTGTTGAATTTTTTACCATCCATTGTCTTCAGGTTGACGGAAGGGAAGGCCGGATAGATCTCCTGGGCGTGGCAATTTGCCAGAAACAGTACGCACACTACTAAAAAACCAAGTTTTTTCATGGTAAAGGAAGTTTAGAATTCAATTACAAAAGTACAAAAAATATGCATAACCGGATACGTTTTACAAAAAACAGCGCCAAAAAAACAGTTTTTAGCGTTGCCGCTTCAGTTTGCGCGATACGCTGATGCTGAAAGGCAGGGTGAACAAAAAGGTCAGTATGTCGGCGAGCGCCTGGGTGGCTTCCAGTCCGGTAAGGCCAAACAGCCGGGGCGCAATCCAAAGGATGGGAAGGAAAAACAGGCCCTGGCGGCACATGGATAGCAGGGTGGCCGTCACCATTTGCCCGGTGGTCTGGAAAAGCATGTTGGTTACCGTGGTCAGCGAAATCAGCGGGAAGGCGGCGCATTGCCAGCGCAGCACCCGGGTGCCGATGGCAATCAGTTCCGGATCCTCGTCCCGGAAAAAGGCGATCAGCTGCGGGGCGAAAACCCATCCCAGCACAGCCATCACCACCATAATCCCAGCGCAGACGCGAAAGGTGAAGAGGAAGGATTCCCTTACCCTTCCGAAACGCCCGGCGCCGTAGTTGAAGCCGCATACCGGCTGGAATCCCTGGCCGGTGCCTAAAATGACGGAGAAACCGAACATCATGGTGCGTGACACAACCGCGAAAGCGGCGATGGTGGAGGCTTGCATCCCCGGTTCCGCGTAGATGGAGGCTGCCCTATTCAGGCATATTGTGGACAGGCAAATCAGACTCTGACGGCAGAGGGAGGGCAGGCCGCCACGGGTTATTTCCTTGAAATAGAACCAATTTGGAGTGAAATTCCGCAGCCGTATGTGCACATTGCCATCCCGCTTTGTCCCTTGGAACAGCAGTATCCAGGAGAAAAGCTGGCTGCACAGCGTGGCTGCGGAGGCGCCGGAAACGCCCCATCCGAACACATAAATGAACAAAGGATCCAGCAGTATGTTCAAAATGGCTCCCGACGCCAGCCCTATCATGGCGAAATGGGCGCTGCCCTGCAGGCGGAGTTGGTTGTTCATGGTCAGGCAGGACATCATGAAAGGCGTGGCAATCAGAATGTAGGTAAGGTATGACTGGGCATAGGAACTGATATCCGGCGTGGTTCCCAGCAGCTGTGTGAGCTGGGGGAGGAAGCAGAGCCCCACAATGCCTCCCGCCAAACCGAAAAGGAAGGAGGTGCAGAATCCGGTGGCCGCCATTTTCCCGGCATGCTCCGGATGCCGGGCTCCCAATGCCCTGGCTATGAAATTGCCCGAGCCGTGACCGCAGAAAAAGCCGAAGGCTTGCACAAAGGTCATGTAGGCGAAGGAAATGCCGACCCCCGCGGTGGCTTCCGTGCTCAGGTGACCGACAAACGCCGCGTCAGCGATATTGTATGCCGCTGTCACCACCATGCTGATGATGCTCGGCACAGCCATTTTCAGCACCAGTTTGCGGATAGGCGCTTCTGTCATCAGGGTGAACCGCTCCTGCTGTTTCTCGGACTCTTTATGCTGCATCAGGTATCAGTAACAATGGAAAAAGTCCGGCATTCCTTGCGGAACGCCCGCTCCAGCCGCTTGTCGCGGAAAAAATCTTGTGAAAAACGCGCTTCATGCGTAAACAAGTTGGAAAATGTCTTGCAGTATGCCGGCTTCGCTTTCCGTAAACCCTTCTGTCTGCGGTGCTTTGCGGCTGTCAGCCCCCCGCAGCGCCTGCTCCGCCTTTTCAATAGCGGCGGGTTGCAGGCAATCGGTGGCGATGTCCGCTTTCAATATGCGGTTGGCGTTTTCATCCACCGTAAGGTCTATCTCCACTTCGCCCCAGGAGAAGCTTCCCTGGCGTTTGGCGTGGAAGCGCTGCCAGTTGCCAAACAGAAAATCCGGATCCGCCAGCTTCCCGGCCAGTTTCCGCACAGGCTCCGTACAAATCTCCTCCCATGTCCGCACCCGGGCTTTTTCCTTATAGATGTCTTGGAAAGCTTCCGACAGAGGCTCAAGGATGTTTTCGGAGGTGATATCCGCCAGTTCGGACAGGTTGACCACCCGGCTTTCCACAGAGGACACCCCGTGCTTGTGCAATTTGCCCGGCTTGGGTTTCAGGTAGCGTTGCAGCTTGTCCATTTCGGTGCGGATCAGAATGGTCCCGTGATGCAGGCAGTTGTTCTTTCCTGTGGAAAATGCGTTGCCGGAGAATTTGCGGCCTTCGCACAAGACGTCGTTCCGTCCGGACAGCTCCGTATGCAGCCCGTAGCTTTCCACGGCCTGCTGCAGCACAGCAAACTGCTTCTCCAGCCGGTAGCGCTCCGGACTGGCGATAAAGGTGAAATTCAGGTTGCCAAGGTCGTGGTACACTGCACCTCCTCCGGTAAGCCGCCGCATAAGGTGCCCGCCTTCGGCAAGCAGACGCTCCACATGGCATTCCGTATAAGGGTTCTGGTGCTTCCCAATGACAACGGTTTGCCGGTTTTTCCACAAATACATGACAACGGTGTCTTCGGGGTTGTCCTTGAGCAGGGTCTGTTCCACAGCCAGGTTCAGGAAAGGGTTGTGCTGCGTGCTGACAATAATTTCTACAGGCATGGATTCAAAATTTGGAAACATTCTTATATTTAAGCGGGCAAAAGTACAAAATATTTTCCCAGAAAACGTGTTTTTTCACGGAGAAATGATTACTTTTGCAAAAGAATCTTAAGAAAACAAGACAATGGGAGCACTTGGTTTTATAGGCGGTCAGGAGATACTGATCATTTTATTGGTGGTGCTGCTGCTCTTCGGCGGGAAAAAAATTCCCGAACTGATGCGGGGGCTGGGCAAAGGAATGCGTGAGTACAAAAATGCGGTCCGTAATGTGGAGGACGAGCTGAATCCGGAGGATGATTCTAAAAACTCTGATTCAAAGGACGAAACGAATGAACCGAAAGCGTGAGCGCCATGGACTTTGTTGCAAAAAAAGAGACTATTCCTGTGTTTGACCATGCGTGGCAGATTATCGCCAATCCGAACGCATTGTCCAATTCCTGCTACAAGCATTGGGAGGAGATAGCCTGCAAACTGGACGAATTGCAGCTGGACTACCGGTTTTACATTACCGAAGACGCGGAATCCGGCAAGAAACTCGCGGCCGATTTATGCCGCGAGGGTTACCGTTACCTGATGGCGATGGGCGGTGACGGCACGCTGAACCAGATTGTGGACGGCATCATGTCTTCCGGGGTATCCCCTAAGGAGGTGTATCTGGCTGTGCTTCCGTTGGGAACGGGAAATGACTGGTGCAGGACGCACCGGTATCCCCGTCCGTACATGGAGTCCATTCCGATTTTCATGCGCGGGCAGTTTCTGCTGCATGACATCGGCCTGGTGGAATGCCTGCATGAGGGGCAGGTGGTTTCGCAGCATCATTTCATCAATATCGCCGGTTTCGGTTTCGATGCCGCCATTATCCACAAGACAGCCCACTCCAAATTCCGCATCAACCTGAAGGCGGTGTATCTCCTGACATTGCTGAAGGTGCTTTTTTCGCACAAGGCGCAGCGTGTCCGTATCCAAACGGAAAAGGAGACCATAGAGGAGCCCCTTTTCTCCATTGCGGTGGGCAATTGCCGCTACAATGGCAACGGCATGATGCAAGTGCCGATGGCCAATCCGACGGACGGGCTGTTTAACATTATGCGATTGCGTAAAATATCTTTTTTCAAGGTGTTACGTAATATTAAAAACCTGTATAACGGTCATTTGGAACATTTGCCGGAAATCTCCTATTCTTCGGCTTCGGAAATTTATATGGAATCGGAGACACCCCTGCTGGGAGAGATTGAAGGGGATCCGCTGCCCACGTCGGCATACCGTATCCGTATGCTTCCGTCCGCTTTGAATTTGCTTACTGGAATTTAAAAAACAACAAAGCATGGATCTTGCTGTAGACATACATCAGCTGCATTTGAAAAACCCCGTGCTGACCGCCTCCGGCACCTTCGGATACGGGGAGGAGTTTGCCGATTTTCTGGATTTGGAGCGCCTTGGGGGCTTCATTGTGAAAGGCACCACACTGCATCCGAGGGAGGGCAATCCCTATCCCCGTATGGCGGAGACCCCCTCCGGCATGTTGAATGCCGTCGGCTTGCAGAACAAGGGGGTGGATTATTTCATCGGGCACATCTATCCCCGTTTGCGGGAGCTGCGGACACAGGTGCTGGTGAATGTTTCCGGCTCGACAGTGGAGGATTATGTGGCTGCGGCGGAAAAAATAAATGAACTGGAAAGGATTCCGGCTATTGAGCTGAACATTTCCTGCCCCAATGTGAAAGCGGGCGGCATGGCTTTCGGCACCTCATGCCAGGAGGCGGAGCGGGTGGTTTCCGCGGTGCGGAAGGCATATCATAAAACATTAATTGTCAAGCTTTCACCTAACGTCACCGATATAGCGTCCATTGCCAAGGCTGTTGAAGCCGCCGGCGCCGATGCGCTTTCCCTCATCAACACGCTTTTGGGCATGGCGGTGAATGCGGAGACGCAGCGCCCCGTGCTCTCAACCGTGACGGGCGGATTGTCCGGACCTTGCGTGAAACCCATCGCCCTGCGCATGGTATGGCAGGTGCATCAGGCTGTCCGACTGCCGATTATAGGTTTGGGAGGCATTATGAACGCCACGGATGCCATAGAGTTTTTCCTGGCGGGAGCCACTGCCATACAGGTTGGCACCGCTAATTTTATTCATCCCAGGGTTTCTATTGATATTGTGGAAGGCATCGAAGCCTACCTGAGGCGTAAACGTATAGCCTCTGTCAAGGAGCTGATTGGCCAGTTGAAAGTGGATTGACATGGTTTCGTTTGAAAGACACACCCTTGCCAACGGCCTGCGGGTGATACTGCATAGGGATGTGACCACGCCTCTTGCCGCAGTCAATGTGATTTATGATGTGGGTTCCCGGGACGAGGATCCGGAGCACACCGGTTTCGCCCATTTGTTCGAGCACCTGATGTTCGGCGGCTCCAAAAACATTCCGGACTTTGACACCAGCCTGCAGCAGGCCGGAGGGGAAAACAATGCGGTGACCAGCGCCGACCTGACCACGTATTACCTGACGCTGCCGGTGGACAATTTGGAGACGGCCTTGTGGCTGGAGTCCGACCGTATGAACGAGTTGGCTTTTTCCACGCAGAGTCTGGAGGTGCAGCGCAAGGTGGTGATGGAGGAGTTCAAGCAGTCCTACCTAAACCAGCCTTATGGCGATGTGTCCCTGCTGTTGAAGCCCATGGCCTATAAAACCCACCCCTACCGCTGGAATCCCATCGGCAGGGAGTTGCGCCATATTGCCGATGCGGACATGGAGCAGGTCAGGGCGTTTTTCTACCGTTTTTACCGTCCGAACAATGCCGTGCTGTCCATTGCGGGGGATTTTGATACGGACCGTGTGTTTTCCATGGTGGAGAAATGGTTTGGCGGCATTCCCTCCGGCCCCCCCAATTTGCGCAAGCTGCCGCAGGAGCCTGTGCAGACGGAGCCGCGCTTCACCGAGGTGGGGCGCCATGTTCCGAACGATATGCTGGTCAAGGCGTACCATTGCTGCGGACGGAAAGCGGAGGAGTTCTATGCCACGGACACCCTTTCCGACATCCTTTCCAACGGGAGCTCCTCCCGCCTGCAACGCCTTCTGGTGGAGGAAAAGCGGCTGTTCACCACCGTTTCCGCCTATCTCACCGCCACCTTTGACCCGGGATTGTTCATCATTTCGGGCAACCTTTGCGAGGGCGTGTCCCTGGAAGCCGCCGATGCCGCCGTACAGGAAGTGTTGGCTCAGCTGCAGCAGGAATTGGTCGGGGAACGGGAATTGCTGCGGATAAAGCACAAAATCCAGACCTTGCTTTCCTATGCGGATTTGCAGGTGCAGGACAAAAGCATGAATTTCGGCATTTTTGAAGTCCTGGACAAAGCCGAGCGGTATTACGACGAAGACGGCCTTTACCGTCGGGTGCAGGCGGAACAGCTCCGGGAGGCAAGCCGGGGGTTATTCACCGAAAGCAATTGCTCAACCTTGTATTACAAGGCGTTAGAAAGGTAATTTTTTAAACTTGTCCATGATGCGGTAGGCCACTTCCAAGGCCCGGTAGCCATCGTAGACCGACACCTCGCATTCGCGGTTGTGGAGGATGCTGTCCGCGAAAAGCGACAGTTCCGTTTCAATCGCATTGACATGAATCTCGTTGGGCTTTTCAATAAAAATGCGTTTTTTCCCTTTCCCTTTCCCCAAATCCAGGATCAGGGGCATGAGGTCGTTGCTGTCTTCCGGCACGTAATCGCGCATGCGGAGGATTTGCGCCTCCTTGTTCTGGTAATCCAGTGTGATGTAGGCGTTTTTCTGGAAAATACGCGCCCGGCGCATTTTTTTGATGGAAACGCGGCTGGCCGTCAGGTTGGCGGTGCATCCGTTCTCGAACTCTATGCGGGCATTGGCGATGTCCGGTGTGTCGGTGATGACCGCGACACCGCTGGCGCTGATGCTGGCGATGGGGGATTGGACCATGTGCAGTATGAGGTCAATGTCGTGTATCATCAGGTCCAGGACAACGGAAACGTCGGTTCCCCTGGGGTTGAATTCGGCCAGACGGTGGCATTCAATAAATAAAGGATTGTCTATGAATTTTTTAGCTTCCAGATACGCATCGTTAAAACGCTCCACATGGCCTATCTGCACCTTCAGGTGATGCTCTTCCGAATAATGCAGTATGTCCTCCGCTTCGGCAAGGGTTGCGGTGATGGGTTTTTCAATGAAAACGTGTTTTCCTGCCTTCAGGGCTTTCATGGCAGAGGCGTGATGGTTCAAGGTCGGGGTGACAATGTCAATGGCGTCGCATTGCCTCATCAGCTCTTCGTCGTTGGCAAAGAAGGGGATGCCAAAGCTCTCCGACACTTCCTTCGCATTTTCCGGGTCAGTGTCGTAAAAGCCGACCAGCTCGATGTTCCCGATGTTTTTCCAGCATTTGATGTGGATTTTCCCTAAATGGCCTGCGCCGAATACGCCTATTTTTAGCATAGCAGTGTGAGATTGGTTGTTTCGATAGAAAACGCCGCTTTTTTTTTTTTATTGCCCGCATAGCGCGAATAGAAAAATCGTATCTGAAAAAATACTATTTTTGCCCTTTCAGCAAAGGCTAATGGAAGACACACCGAAAGACCGGGGGGCGCGGGCGCGCCTGGTGCGCGAACTGCAGCGGAAAGGCATCACGGATGAGGCCGTGCTGCACGCTTTCATGAGCGTGCCGAGGCATTTTTTCGTGCCGGCTTTTCTGCGGGAGCATGCATATGGGGGCAATGCGCTGCCCATTGCCTGCGGGCAGACCATTTCCCAGCCTTTTACCGTCGCTTACCAGAGCCAGTTGCTGGAAGTGCGCCCCAAGCAGAAGATTTTGGAGATAGGCANNCGGCCGCCATTCTCTATACCATGGGAGCGCATGTGTATTCCATTGAGCGACAGTATGATTTATATGCTGAGGCCGAAGCCCGTTTCCAACAGCTGCGCTTGCGTGTGGCGCACAAGCACGGGGACGGTTACATGGGATGGAAGGAGTTCGCGCCTTACGACCGTATTCTGGTCACCTGTGCGGCCCCTTTTGTGCCGGACGCGCTGCTGCAGCAACTGAAAGCCGGAGGTGCGCTGCTTATCCCTCTTGGAGAGGGGGAGCAGCGGATGACCAGGATTGTCCGCGTGGGGGAGGACAGTTTTGAAAGCAGTGAATACGGTACTTTCCAGTTTGTTCCCATGCTGCGGAATAAAACATCGCATGTGAAAAAATAATTTGCAATACGCAGGCTTCCCAAAGAGATTTTGTCTACTTTTGTAAGCTTTTTCGCATCATGCGGCAAGCGTTTGGTTTTAAAATTTAATCTAAAAAAGAATGGACTACAAAGAAATTTTCACCATTTCCGGAAAAAGCGGGCTTTTCAAGCTTTTATCCCGTTCAAAAAACAACGCCATTGTGGAATCGGTGACGGATCACACCCGTATACCCTTGTTTATGAGCAGTAAAGCCAGTTCACTGGAAGAAATATACCTGTTCACGGAAGAAGGGAACCTTCCGCTGAAGGACGTGCTGAAACGCATCCACACCCATGCCGGGGGCGGCGAAGCCATCGACCCCAACGCGCCGGAGAGCGAAATCCGCAACTATTTTGCGGAAGTGGTGCCGGAATACGACCGCAACCGGGTGCATTACTCCGATATGAAGCGGCTTTTCTCCTGGTACCGTATCCTTCTGTCAGCCGGACTGCTGGTAACGGAAGAGGAAAAAGGGGAAGCGGAAGAAAAAGCCGAATAAAGTGCGGTTTGTATTCATAATTTGTTTAGTTTTGCACCATCGAATGCTTTAAACAGTTGGAATATGCATATTGCCATAGCAGGAAACATAGGTTCCGGAAAAACGTCTTTGACCCAGTTGCTGGCCAAACACTACAATTGGCTTCCGCAATATGAGGACGTGGCGGACAATCCCTACCTGACCAGCTTTTATGAGGACATGCAGCGCTGGTCGTTCAATCTGCAGGTGTTTTTCCTGAACACCCGCTTCCGTCATATCATTGACATTCACAAACAGAAAAAATCGGTGGTGCAGGACCGCACCATTTACGAGGACGCTTACATTTTCGCGCCCAATCTGCATGAAATGGGGCTGATGTCCTCCAGGGACTACAACAATTACCTTTCGTTGTTCGAACTGATTGACTCCTTTATCCAGGCTCCGGATCTGCTGATTTACCTGAAAAGCGACATACCCACGCTGGTGTCCCACATACAGCAGCGCGGTCGTCCGTACGAGGACCTGATACGTTTGGATTACCTGAAAAACCTGAACGAGCGTTACGACGAATGGTTCGGACGCTACGACAAAGGCAAACTGCTGGTGGTGGATGTGACCAAAGTGCGGTTTACGGAAAACAAGGAGGATTTGGGCTATGTGATTGACCAGGTGGACGCTGAACTGTTCGGACTGTTCACGGACACGGAGCCCGAAAAACCCGCTCCCGCCAAAACACGTACCAAAAGAAAATAAAAATGCATTTTATCGGAATCATCCCTGCCCGTTTCCAGTCATCCCGGTTTCCGGGAAAGCCTTTGTGCCGCATAGGCGGAAAAACGATGATTGAGCGGGTGTATACGCAAGTGCGCAAGGTGGGCCGGCTGGAGAAAGTCCTGGTTGCCACCGACCACGAGGAAATAGCCGCTTGTGTGGAGGCTTTCGGCGGGGAGGTGTGCATGACTTCCGACCGCCACCGTTCCGGCACCGACCGCTGTGCGGAGGTGTTCCAGCATCTCGCCCCGCTTTGTCCGCCGGAGGAAAGCGTGGTCGTCAACATCCAGGGGGATGAGCCTTTTATACAGCCCGGTCAGATTGAGGAAATCATTTCTTGCATCTCGGAAAGCGGTGCGCCTATAGCCACTTTGCTCCAGCCTCTTTCCCAAACGGAGGACATCGCCAATCCGAATGTGGTCAAGTGCGTGCGCAGCAGCAGTGGCATGGCCCTGTATTTCAGTCGCTACCCTATTCCCTACCTGCGTGGCGAACAGCCGGAAGGGCTTAGGTTTTACAAGCATATCGGCATGTATGCCTACCGCGGGGATGTGCTGCAGCAGTTGGTGAAGCTGCCCCAGTCCGTGCTGGAGAAGTCGGAAAGCCTGGAACAGTTGCGCTGGTTGGAGAACGGCTATCGCATCCGTGTAGGACTGACGGATGTAGAGACTGTAGGCATTGACACGCCTGAGGATTTGGAGCGTGCAGAAGCTTTTTTGGCCAATCAACGTTGACCTCTGAACTTCAGAATGACATAGATGATGACTGGTGCTCCCAATAATGGAGTAACGGCATTCAAGGGAATGACGCCATTCTCACCAGGCAATACACATAATAAATTACAGACGAGCGCTGTTACCGAGCCCATCAAAATGGTGGCGGGTAACAGTGTTCTATGATTATCGGTGGTAAGCAACATGCGGGTCACATGGGGTACAGCCAGTCCGATAAAGGAAATAGGACCGCAGAAAGCCGTAACGACAGCAGTCAACATAACTGTAACAATAAGCAACCAGTTGCGTACACGAACCACATTGACACCTAAGTTCTCAGCATAACGTTCACCTAACATCAAGGCATTGAGGGGTTTTATCAGCAGAAGGGCACAGAACAGCGCCAACAGCGTAATACTGGCGAAGGCAGGCATCATGCGCATAGAAACGCCACCAAATGACCCCATGCCCCATACGACATAGGATTTAACGCCCTCGTCGGTGGCAAAGAAATTAAGCAGGGTAACTGCCGAACTACTGACATAGCCAATCATAATGCCCACAATGAGCAACATGACCGA
>DBVK01000099.1:4259-4394 GCA_002308135.1 Bacteroidales bacterium UBA1266 | reverse complement strand
GCAAACGCCAGATCATCCTCAACCCGCTCAGCTACTTTCTGACCAAAATCATTCCCGAACGATGGCGCATACCCATTCTCTCCCGCATCGTAAAACGGGAACTTTAACGTTAGCCAAAAGCCAATAGCTAAAAGC